>JAAFIU010000237.1 GCA_013298805.1 Cytophagales bacterium
CAAATAGGTATTTAAAATGCTGTTTCATGGTCATGTATTTTGTTTTCAGACCTCAATTTACGAAAAAGCCCTGTTCCGATAAACAGAACAGGGCTTTTAATTTGATATAAGTCAGACTTTAAACCGTTTTTCTATACCCAAATTAAATAACATCACTTATGCCTAATTTTTTCTATGGTAGTATAAATTTTGATAAGTTTGTGCTGAGATAATAAAAATACAATTGTGGAAGATATTTACAAAACAATAAAATCACCATCAGAAGGGCTTTTCAAGGATAAAGGAAGCAAGTTTTTAGCTTTTGCTTACCCATTTACCGATGAAAATCAAGTAAAATCCATCATCGAACCACTCCGAAAAGAACATTTCAAAGCCGTTCATTTTTGCTATGCCTATCGGATTGGGATGGATAAAACCAATTTCAGAGTCAACGATGATGGAGAACCTTCGGGGTCAGCAGGTCGCCCGATTTTGAATGTACTTTTATCCAAAGAAATTACCAATATTTTGGTGGTTGTTGTGCGATATTGGGGCGGAACACTTTTGGGCGTTCCGGGGTTGATAAACGCCTATAAATCTGCTACGGAAGAAGCCCTTGAAAGTGCGGAAATCATTGAAAAAACAGTTAATGAAATTTATCAAATCACTTACGGCTACGTTCAAATGAACGATATTATGAAGGTTGTAAAAGATTTTGACTTGAAAATTATCAATCAAAAATTTGATAATCAATGCGTGATTGAAATAGAGCTCAGAACCTCATTATCTCCTCAAGTTTTGGGTAAATTAGATAAAATAGAAGAAATTGAGGTGGAGTTTTTGCGTAGTGTTTGAGCGAGACGCTCTATTCAATTATAGGTCGTAGGAACGCTTCGCTAAACCTACGAGCAGTTCCAGATTCTTTCCTTTATATATTGACGAAATGTTTTTTTTGTATAATGTACTTCATTTGAATCATGCCAAAATTCAACAACTTCATCTGTATTATTTTGTGATAAATCAAAGCCAGCAAAATCACCTGAAAAATTATCACCAAATAACTTTATGTTATCTGGTACATTAAAAATATCATCAAGTCCCAAGTCAATAAAATCAGTTAGATTACTGTAAATATTAAACTGAGAGTTCATGATATTGCCAGCTCCAACTTCCGATAAGTAGTTTATATAATCAGTCGGTATATTTGGATATTTCTCTAACATATTAGTCAATTGGATTTGACTAACCAATACCCTGTTATTAATTTTTTCGTTATTCTTTAGATAATCTATTACCCCGTCAAAATACATATACGTTGTCTTTTATTTTATTTAAACAATTCTCTTGAAGGTGAGCCAGCCCCATGAATTCCCCCCACTGTCCGTAGTGTTCCGCAGGACACTACGGATGAAGAATGAAAGTAGAGTGTCTGTGACACGGTCAAGCTCAAAAAAGATAACTTATTGGCACAAGACCTTTACCTCCATTATAGTCTATTGCACTTGAATAATAGTATTCTTCCATGTTTCTTACGATATTCGCTCTTACTGGATTCTGATGCAAATAAGTTAGCTTTGACATCATAATATTGTAATCTGTTAAAGCAATTGGATGATTATCTTGTTGCCAAAACTGATAAGTCTCATTTCGTTTATTATCTGAACCAGCACTTTTCAATAACCATAATATCCAATTTCGACGACTTTCTTGTTTGTTATTCTCAATGGCTTTACAAATTTTTTGAGACGTAAATTTCTTAAAATCTCTAATATTGGCAGAAAGACCGTCCTCATTTGTGGATGACACAATCAGATGTAAATGGTTTGACATAATCACCCACGCATGAACTTGTAAGCCCTTATTTTCAACACAAAAATTCAAACTTTCCACTACAATATCTGCATATATTGATCTTGTAAATACGTCAATCCATTCTACTACTGCGAAGGTGATAAAATAAGTACCTTGCTGGTCAATGATTTTGTAGCCTCTTTCTGCCATTTGTTCTTGTATTGGTTTACTTAATTCTTAATCTTTTGGCTCTTGCCGTGTCACAGACACTCTACTCTCATTCTTCATCCGTAGTGTCCTGCGGAACACTACGGACAGACGGGGATTTTTTAGCCTCTTTCTGCCATTTGTACTTGTATTTTTTTCCTAAATTCTTAATATCTTGGTACTTGCCGTGTCACAGACACTCTACTTTCATCCTTCGTCCGTAGTGTCCTGCGGAACACTACGGACAGACGGGGTCGCCCGATTTTGAATGTACTTTTATCCAAAGAAATTACCAATATTTTAGTAGTTGTCGTGCGATATTGGGGCGGTACACTTTTGGGAGTTCCAGGTTTGATAAATGCCTACAAATCAGCAACAGAGGAGGCTTTGGTAAATGCCGAAATCATCGAAAAAACAGTCAACGAAATTTATCAGATTACTTACGGATACGTTCAAATGAACGATATTATGAAGGTCATAAAAGATTTTGACTTGAAAATTATCAATCAAAAATTTGATAATCAATGCGTTATTGAAATTGAATTCAGAACTTCATTATCTCCGCAAGTTTTGGGTAAATTAGATAAAATAGATGAAATTGAGGTGGAGTTTTTGCGTAGTGTTTGAGAGCATTTTTACAGTTGTATCACCGTTATTGGTGTTTGAACGAAACGACACCAATAACGGCGAATAGTTTTCTCAATTCCCTTGAATCGTTAAAACCCCCACTGTCCGTAGTGTTCCGCAGGACACTACGGATGAAGAATGAAAGTAGAGTGTCTGTGACACGGTCAAGCTCAAAAAAGATAACTTATTGGCACAAGACCTTTACCTCCATTATAGTCTATTGCACTTGAATAATAGTATTCTTCCATGTTTCTTACGATATTCGCTCTTACTGGATTCTGATGCAAATAAGTTAGCTTTGACATCATAATATTGTAATCTGTTAAAGCAATTGGATGATTATCTTGTTGCCAAAACTGATAAGTCTCATTTCGTTTATTATCTGAACCAGCACTTTTCAATAACCATAATATCCAATTTCGACGACTTTCTTGTTTGTTATTCTCAATGGCTTTACAAATTTTTTGAGACGTAAATTTCTTAAAATCTCTAATATTGGCAGAAAGACCGTCCTCATTTGTGGATGACACAATCAGATGTAAATGGTTTGACATAATCACCCACGCATGAACTTGTAAGCCCTTATTTTCAACACAAAAATTCAAACTTTCCACTACAATATCTGCATATATTGATCTTGTAAATACGTCAATCCATTCTACTACTGCGAAGGTGATAAAATAAGTACCTTGCTGGTCAATGATTTTGTAGCCTCTTTCTGCCATTTGTTCTTGTATTGGTTTACTTAATTCTTAATCTTTTGGCTCTTGCCGTGTCACAGACACTCTACTCTCATTCTTCATCCGTAGTGTCCTGCGGAACACTACGGACAGACGGGGGAGAAAATGATATTATTCTACATTAATTTTATTTCGTTTTAAAATTTCATCAAGCCATTCGGGGATATATGCTTTTTCTCTTGGAAATTTTTGAAAATCTTTGATAAAATCTAAATCTGACAAAGGAATTGAAAATTCTGGTTTTATTTCATACTCAAATTGTAGATTAAAATTTCCACTTGGCAAAATCGTCATTTCCATTGAGTACCACGCACCTTTCTCTGTTGCTAAATTGTACATCAATTCACGAAGTTGCCAAGTTGTGTCAGGAAATACTAATCTTCCATATTCATCCCTGAAAGAAACAGATAATGATTTTTGAGAATTATCAATAAAGACAATTGCTTTACTTTCAGAATACGTAATTAATACTTTTAGCTTAAAATTGATATATTCCCAATGATTTTGATTTTCAGTAATAGATTTTAATATATCAATTCCAATTTTTTTAATTAAATCGTTAACATTCATAATATTAATAATTTGGGATTGTAAAATTTGCACTTGTACCATTGATTACTTCTTCTACCACAAAAGCGTCTGGTCGAATTGTAAAATTATTAGAATTATAGCCCCACTGGTTCAAGCGTCCTCGCTTGAATCCACTCGTGCGTAAGCATTGGAACTGGTAAAATAAGAGTTCAAGCGAGGACGCTTGAACCAGTGAGAGGGAGTAACTGGTACAAGTCGCAGACTTGCACCAGTTACAGGATACTAAAACCTAAACCCAATACCTAACACCCACCCAAATATAAAAACCACTCTCCAATCTCCAATAACTAATCCCTAATTTGTACCTTTGTAAAACAAAAAATAAGAAATCAGATGGATATATATGTAGGTAGTATTCCTTTCAAATGGAAGGAGTCAAAATTGGTAGAGATTTTTGGGGAATTTGGAGAAGTACATTCTGCCAAAATCGTAATTGATAAAATCACTCGTCAAAATAAAGGTTTTGCCTTTGTAGAAATGCCAAACGACGAAGAAGCAAAAGCTGCCATTAAAGCATTAAATGGAAAAGAGTTTGAAGAAAGAAAAATCGTTGTCAATCAATCTGTACCCAATAATGCAGGAAGTTTAGACAAAAAGAAGAAAAAAACGTATCCAGCAAAGCCCGAAAACAAAGCATGGAAGCCATTTATGGGTATTGGGAAAAATAAATTTGGCAAAAAGTAAGCGAATAAACCCATTTTTTTCTGTGGTTTTTCGTCAAATAAATGACAAAATTGCTTATTTCATCAACTGAAAACTTAAATTTATAATGAAGTACGTTTTACTGCTAATTGTTATCTGTTTCGTAATTCATACTCAGGCACAAGGAATTTTAACGCTTGATGAAGCCGTGAAAATCTCGTTGGAAAATAATTACGCCATCAAAATTGCCAAGAGTAATCAGCAAATTGCCAATAATAATAACACTCGTGGCAATGCAGGAATGTTGCCCGTCGTGACTGGTGCTGTCAATAAAAACTATAATGTCAGTAGTGTGACTATTGGGCTTTTTGACCCAACGCTACCCGCCATTGAGCGTTCGGGTGTGGCAAATAATACGGGAGGAGCAGGAGTAAATGCCGTTTGGACATTATATGACGGTTTGGGAATGTTTATTGCCCGTGACCGTTTGCATGAATTACAAAAGACCAGTGTTATGCAAATTGAAAGCTCGGTAGAAAATTCAATTGCTCAGGTTAGTAATGCGTATTACGATATTATTCGCCAGTCGAGAAGGGTGAAAAACTTGAAACAAGGTTTAGAAATCTCCAACGACCGACTAAAATTATCCCGTGACCGCTATGAAGTTGGACAAGGTTCAAAAGTAGATTTCCTTTCGGCACAAGTAGATTATAACGAAGATAAAGCTGCACTTATCGCTCAGGAACAAGCCTTAGATAACGCTAAAATTAGCCTTAATTCATTGTTAGTCAGGAATTTGCAAGAGGAGTTTTCTACTCATGATACCATTACTTATGACAAAACTTTGTCCTTAGAAATATTAAGAGAAGCGACCTTAAAGCAAAATCCGTTATTGATTTTGGCTGAACAAAATAAGCGTTTGGCAGAGATGGATTTGAAACTGCAAAAATCAGCTCAATTACCTCAAGTTGACCTTATTACGGGATATAATTACAATTCATCCAATAACGGTGCGGGAGCTCCACAAGCTACAAAATCACTGCAAAGTTTTGCGTTTAGTTACGGATTGAGAGCGTCAATAAATATTTTTGATGGTTATAATCAGAAGCGTAGAATTCAAAACGCTAAAATAGGGCAGGAGATAGCGAATTTACAAGAAGGTGATTTGCGAAATCAATTAAATACGGCTTTGGAAAGAACGTATTTGAACTATCGTAATGCTTTGGAATTGATTAAGTTAGAAACAGAAAACTACAAAATTGCTCGCCAAAATATCGACATTGCTTTTGAACGATACAAAGTTGGAAACTCTGCGGCTTATGAACTTCGTGAGGTGCAACGCAACGCCGTAGCCGCCGAAACTCGTTTAATTGAAGCAGAATTTAATGCTAAAATTACCGAGATTGAGTTGTTGAGATTGAGTAGTAAGATTTTGGAGTAGTGCAACTACATAGTTATCATAGGGAACATAGTAGTAGTACAGAATTTAACGCCAAAATTACTGAGATTGAGTAGTAAGATTGTGGAGTAAGCATAGGAGTTTTTGTCTGAACTATGATTTATATGATTTGATAATTTTTATGATTTTTAACTAAAATCTATAAATCCCCTCATCCAAATAATCATAGTTCAGAATAAATTATGAAGACAATACTTCATATTCATACTAATTAGCAATTAAAAGTTTGACTGCTAAAGTAGATAGTTCAGAAGCTAATTCTATTTTCCCCAAATTGCTTGCTTTATGACGAATTTCTCCATTATTTATAGCATTAGCATAATAGACAACGGAGTCTAAAAAAGATTTTAAACCTATTATATTAGCTTGAAAAGAAATCTTTGTTAATTCTCCTGCATACCAAAACTCCAACTCATATCTATCCGCCGAAAAATACCATCTATAATTTAGATAATTTGATAAAGTTGGAAACCCTCCAGCGAATTCCCTTCCGTGAAAACGCCTTAATATTATTTCTCCTTGTATTTTATACAGTTCAATTTCAATGTCTTTTTTATTGGGGAAAATAAAACTGAATTTCAGCTTATAATCTTCAATTTTGGGTAGTGTTAAACAAGTAATGCTTTTATGTTTTTTAGTGTAATTTTTTTCTAAATTTGGGGAAAAGAATTACTAACTAAAAATTGTACTTTTTATGTTATCGTGTCCTAGTTGTCAAAGTGAATCA
>JAAFIU010000012.1 GCA_013298805.1 Cytophagales bacterium
TTTTTTACATCAAAAGATTTGTCAATATCAACAGCAACTTTTCTTAAAACGGGGTCTCCGTATGCAACTATGGGGTAAATCATTTTTACTATCTGCTTGAATTTTCGTGCAATTTACGAATTTTTAATTTAATGTAGGACAGCTTTTAAGCTGTCTTTGGGTTGGAAACCTATGCTACTAAACAATCGCTTGACGAATTTTTACTAATTTCTCTAAAAGCCTTTCCAATTGGTCTAAAGGTAACATATTCGCTCCGTCAGATTTGGCAATGGCAGGATTTGGATGCGTTTCAATGAATAAACCTTCTGCACCAACGGCAATGGCAGCTTTAGCAATGGTTTCAATCATTTGAGGATTTCCGCCCGTCACGCCCGAACCTTGATTTGGGCGTTGTAACGAGTGCGTACAATCCATCACCACAGGCACGCCATGTGCTTGCATTTCGGGAATATTACGATAATCAACCACTAAATCTCCGTAGCCGAAAGAGTTACCTCTATCTGTCAAGAAAACTTGAGCATTTGGGTTTTCGTGAAGGACTTTTTCTACGGCAAATTTCATCGAAACACCCGCCATGAATTGACCTTTTTTGATATTTACGGCTTTACCCGTTTGAGCTGCGGCAGCCAATAAATCCGTCTGGCGACATAAAAATGCAGGAATTTGCAAAACATCTACGTATTTCGCCGCCATCGCTGCTTCTTGCGACTCGTGAATATCCGTAACAGTTGGCAGGTCGTAAAATTCACCCACTTCTTTCAAGATTTCTAAAGCCGTAATGTCTCCAATTCCTGTGAAAGAATCCAATTTTGTACGATTTGCCTTGCGATAAGAGCCTTTGAAAATGTATGGAATGCCGAACTGGTCGGTAATTCCTTTGATTTTTTCGGCAATTTCAAAAGCCAAATCACGGTTTTCAATTGCACAACTTCCTGCCATGAGGAAGAAATTATTTTTGTCTAAGTTTTTTAATTTTGGGATGTTCATGTGGATATTGGCACGCAGATTACGCTGATGCTTCGCAACGCAGGTTCTCGCAGCTTTTTTTTAGATTAATTAATTCCAAAGAGAGAGTTTTATATTAAAGAGTAAAATCTATAAAATTTGTACGGTTCGACGATTCGATTGCGAAGCATCAGCGTAATCTGCGTGCCATAAAATTTATATAAAATTAACTTCTGCCGATAATTTAATGCCAAATTTCTCAAAAACCGAAGCCTGTACTTTCTGAGATAACGCTTTGATTTGTTCGCCAGTTCCGCCACCGTAATTGACTAAAACTAATGCTTGACGTGCATGAACGCCTATTTGTCCGTCTCTGAAACCTTTCCAACCTGCTTGTTCAATTAGCCAACCTGCGGGTACTTTCACGGTGCTTTCATTGATTGGGTAACTCGGAATATTCTCAAATTGAGCTTTTAGCGTATCATATTGCGTTTTTGGAATTTCTGGATTTTTGAAGAAACTACCCGAATTACCAATTTCGGCAGGGTCAGGCAATTTGCTTTTTCGGATGCTGATAACTGCATCGCTTACCGCTTTTATATTCAATTCTGTCACGCCCATTTCTTCCAAAGTTTTCTGAATATCGCCATAAGCAACTTTGAAAATTGGCTCTTTGGTTAATTTGAAAGTTACCGAAGTGATAACGTATTTTCCTTTAAATTGATGCTTGAAAACACTTTCACGATAGCCAAAATGACAATCGGCTAATCTAAAAGTTTCGATTGCTAAGGTTTCTAAATTCAGAGCCTGTAATTCCTCAAAAATATCTTTAATTTCTACGCCATACGCACCAATATTTTGCATTGGGGCAGCACCAACTGTCCCTGGAATTAAAGAAATGTTTTCCATGCCAGCGTATTGATGTTCAACGCAATACATCACTAATTCGTGCCAAACTTCGCCCGCACCTGCTTGTATATGGATATGAGTGTTGTCTTCAAAGTTTTTATGAATACCTTTGATGCTAATTTTGACGACCAAACCGTCAAAATCCTTCGTCAAAAGCATATTACTACCACCACCCAAAAATAATTTTTCGGTGGTCAGAAAGTCTGGATTTTGTAACACATTCACCAGTTCTTCAACCGACTGGATTTCGACGAAAAACTTAGCCGTAGCATCCAACCCGAAGGTATTGTAAGATTTTAGGGAAATATTTTGTAGTATCGTCATGTTTTAATGGTTATTGAGTAATTTGTGATTGAGTGATTATTTTCGTCCAAAAATCACTCAATCACAAATTACTCAATCACAAAATGTACAGTAACAAAGTTACAATGAGCGAAGGGTATTTCAAGTTTTTAACAAAAAATGTATCTTTGAAAGAATAACCATCAAAAATTTTATGCAACGTTACAATCCTACTTTTTTGTTGATTTTATGGCTCTTCGCAAGTGCTTGTGCCTCAAAAGTGGTTTCTGGGGGCAATAGCTCAGGAGCAACAGATTCTCATCAATCATCTAATGCTTCTTCCACAAAAAAGAATGATAAAAGTGAGGAGGAAGATTTGTCTTTGTATCGTCCCAAATTTAAAAATTCAACGGGACAAAATGATTCAGGAAAAGAAACTCCTGTCGCTCCTAAAACATCGTCTGACACACCCATGCACGTAAACAAACGCCTTGATGCCATTTTAGATACGATTGCGATGCGAAATAAAAATGTCAAATTTACCAACGGTTTCCGCATTCAGATTTATGTAGGAAATGACCGTAAATCAGCCGATGATGCCAAGATTTATACCTACCAAAAATACCCTGAAATTTTCCCGTATTTGAGTTATCAACAACCAATATACAAAGTAAAAATTGGAGATTTCTTGAACAGAATGGATGCCGAGCGTTATTATGCCGACTTGAAAGACTTGTACCCATCAGCCATGATTTTACCCGATAGAGTGGAAATTAAGAAGGGAATTATGGTTAAGTAGAGTTTATGGAGTTTATGAGTGATAAGTTTAAGGTTTCATGAGTTTACAAATTGATTTCACTATAATTCATATTCTGTTCAAATATCTCGTAGTCTCCTAACTCTTAACTCATAGACTCATAAACTCTTAACTCATAGACTCATAAACCCTTAACTCATAAACTCTTAACTCATAAACCCTTATCTCATAAACTCCTAAAAAATCTACTGCTCTTTATAATGGAAAGTTAAGCCACCATCCACGTAATAAGTTGAACCAGTTACATATTTTGCATCGTCAGACGCTAAGAAGGCAATAACTGCTGCTACATCTTCGGGTTCGCCCAAACGAGCTAATGAAATATTATTTTGAAGCGTTGCCAATAATTCTGGTTTGCTCAAAAGGTCAGCGTTAATTGGCGTTCTGATTGCCCCTGGAGCAACATTATTAATTCTGATTCCTATCGGAGCTAATTCTACCGCCAAATTCCTCATTACCATTTGCATACCGCCTTTGCTGGCACAATAAGCCGTAAAATTCGGGAAGGGTAATTCTTCATGTACCGAACTATTATTGACCACCACGCCAGTACGGTTATTTTCTTTTACGTATTTTACAAAAGCCTGTGTCAAGAAAAACATTCCCTTCAAATTGACATCCATGACAATATCGTACTGTTTTTCGGTTACCTCCCAGAACGGAGCATTGATTTCTACGCCTGCATTGTTTACCAGAATATCCAAAGTTCCGAAGGTCGCAACGGCTTCTGCAACCATTGCCGTAACGGCATCAACTTGAGAAATATCTGCTTGAACAAAATGAGCTTTTGCTCCTGTTGCTTCAACTTGTCTGACCGTTTCTGCTGCATTATCATCATTTCTTAAATCATTAATGACAACATTTGCACCTTCTTGTGCAAGCCTAACGGCAATGGCTCTACCAATACCTCTTCCGCTGCCAGTAACTAAGGCAACTTTCCCTGTGAATCTTCCCATGTTTAAATTTATTTTATCGTTTTTTAAATGCTAATATCAATTCTGAACCATGATAAATAAACATTTTATCACCTTCAATAACATAACTGCGAGTTAGCGGTAATAGCTCAAAAAAGGCTTTTTCTTTATCGTTTAAGTTGCAAGATGATTTGGTATTACCAATGTTCTCAAAACGCACACGATTCTTTTCTAAATGCCTTAATGTTCCAAAATAACGATTGCACGGCCCTTGTCCAAATACTTTCTTTTGACTAAAATCCATTGTCAAAGTTGCTTCAAAATCTTTGGCTTCTAAGCCGTTATTTTTGTAAATAAAATCAGTCAAAACCCATTCTGAAACTCGATTTTTGTTAATTGGTTGTGCTATTGAAGTCATATTATTGGTTGATTTTGTTGATTCAACCGCTTTTTTACTGATAACTTTTTTCAAAATATACTTGATAGAAGAGTCTTCTTCTAAGTCCTCGGTAAAGTTTACTATTTCAATGAGCAATTGATATTCATAGCCTTTTTCATGTTCAAAGCCTTCAATTTCGTCATGAAAATATTCCCAGTTTTTTTCGGGGGAGTTTTTCACCATCATACATTTCTCTTTACCATCGTCCGAACAATTGACGGTTGTAGCTCCTACAAATAGTTTTCTGTACTGAGATTTAACTTTTGATTTTGTTGATTTTGTTGGAGTAAAGCACAAGAAAATAGCACTCAAACAGATTAACAGTTTGGTTTTCATTAGATTTTATGGGTTTTAAATACTTAGGAATTATACAAACGAAAAAAACGAATAATTTGTATTTGTTGTGCAATATAAAAAAGAAAACCTCAACTTGCGGTTGAGGTTTTTGTCATTGTTAAATAGTTATCGAGAGAGGAGTTGTAAATACGTGCCAGAAATTCAAAAAGTATTAGGTTAAATCTTAAATAAATACTTTTTAAATAAAGATTGAATTATAATATTTCTCTTATAATTCATAATTGTTTTACAAAGATAATTTTTTCTACAAATAAAATATAACTTTCTTGACTTTTTTTTTCACTTTATGGTTATTTGCTTTTTTGTCTAAAAAAATAATATTCTGTAAAAATAAAAAAAATCCTTTCTCCAATGAAGAAAGGATTTATGGAAATATCCAAAAACAATCTCAAAAAATTAAATATTTTGATAGCCTTTTAGGGCTGATGAATGTTCAGAATAGAAATGAATGGTTTTATGCCATTATTGAATTGGGTATAATTTGTTGATGAATTGTATGTTCATTTTCCAAAATAACATTTCGTAATTATTTTCATAAGTGTTAATTTCACTAAGAACTTATACTTATGATGTCTGTTCTAACTACTGTCAATCCTTTAGGATTGATAATGTTTTGATGTTTGCTTGAAAAATGATTATTCGATAATAATACATAAAATGATAAGCCCAAATGTTTTTTCATTAAATTTTTTAAGGGTACAATTTTTTCTTTAAAACATTCTAAAAATTCGTATTTTTGATAGGATTTTTTTGATAAAAAATGTAAATGCGTAAAAATGTTACATTTAAAAGTATAAAATCATATTAGATGATAAAAAATAGGCTCATCTTTGTTTATGAGCATATTTACTTAAAGCCTCTCCAATATTAAGAGCGTATTTTACCTAAAAGTTAATTTGTACTAAATTAAGAAATAGAAAATCTGGAATGAACATATTTTTCAAGAATATAAATTAAAAATAAACTATGCAGGAACTTACTTTAGAGCAATTACGCTACCCAATTGGGACTTTTAAGAAACCTGAAATTATCACTGCTGAGATATTACAGCAATGGATTTCGGATATTGAGGCTTTGCCAGTTTTGCTTAATAAAGCAGTTGAAAGTTTGACGGAAGAACAATTATTGTTACCTTATCGCCCCGATGGTTGGACGGTTCGGCAGACGGTCAATCATGTGGCTGATTCTCATGCCAATGCTTTTATTCGCTTTAAATTAGCCCTGACTGAAAATACGCCAACCATTAAACCCTACGAAGAACAACTTTGGGCTGAGTTGGAAGATGGCAAAAATGCACCCATTGAGTGGTCTTTAACAATGTTGGATGTGATGCACAAACGTTGGATTATGTTGTTGAAATCAATGACGGATGAACAATTTGAGCATCAATTTATGCACCCCGAAACTAAACATTTGAACTCCTTACGGACTGTGACGGGGATGTATTCATGGCATGGGAAACATCACACTGCCCATATCACTGAACTTCGTAAGCGAGTAGGAATTTGAAATTCTTACTCCTTAAAAACATAAAACCTGGCCATAATACGTTATAAGAACGAACCCATAAAAACAGTAATGGAAAAATCTTACAATCATAAACTCAATAAAGGGAAAAGACAAAGTTGGGAACTGCCTTCGTTGTTAATTCTGCTGTTGACTTTGCTTTATAATCCTTGCTTTGCACAATCATTTTTTTCTAAAGTATTTAAGAGTGACGGAACGAAGCGAAAGAGTTTATATGAACGTCATTCTGATATTTCATTTGGTGTCGGAACGGCTAACTATTATGGCGACCTTGCTCCTTTTAATCGTCCGATAAACTCAACGTTACAAAATATTAGATGGAATGCTTCATTTAATTTTACTCGGCATTTTAGTCCACATTTTAGTGGACAAGTGGGTTTGACTTGGGTGAGAATTTTTGGAGATGATAATAAATTTGAGGGAGTTGTGGGGGCAGAACAATTGTATATGCGAAATGCCCATTTTAGAAATGATATTCAAGAATTGGCTTTTTCGGGAATTTATAGCTTCGTTGCAGAATCCCGCAGCTATCGAAATCGTCCACAATTAATTCCTTATCTATTCGCAGGAATCGCCGTTTTTCATCATAATCCAGTGGCAAAAGTTCCTACTGACTATACAGGTTCGGAGGCTTCTCCTGGTGAATGGGTGAGTTTACAACCACTCAATACGGAAGGACAAGGCTTATCAGGGTATACAGACCAACCTTATAATTTGGTCAATGTGAGTGTTCCGTTTGGAGCTGGGTTAAGATACAAAATCAATAAAAACGTAGATTTAGGATTAGAGATTGGGTTGAGATATACTTTTTCTGATTATCTGGACGACATGGGTGGGTCTGTTGCAACCTTGTCTGATTTGAAAGATTTATCGGCAGTGATGGCGCATCGTGAACTGGAGAAATTTGCCGCCTATTCAGGAAAAGACCGAGAGGCATTTATCCGTAATTATTATGCAACACAGGTAAACCCCATTTATAGTAATCCATCAATTCCATTAAACTCTTTTCCAGAATTGAATGCAACAAATGGAGGTGTGAGAAATAGCTCTTCAAAACTGAATGATATGTATCTTTTGACCAGTTTTAAAGTTATTTATCATCTTTCTCCGAGTATAAAATGCCCTGTTATTAAATAGTAAATTCCTTCAAAATGAATGGTTTTAGAAATACCTTTAATTAAGCACTTGATTATAAGCGTGTTGTTGGGATTTTCTAAAATTATTCATTTTTCTTCCTCATTTTTTTCGTCCAAAAAACTCAATTCTAATTTGCCATTCTGCTTGATTTCTATTAATTTAGTTTAATCACCATTTATTTTAGCAATGTCAAAAACCGTAGAAGTAGCAATAGATTTAGAGCAGGAAAGAAAAGAAATCCTCAAACGGTACAGAAAATTACTTCATACCGCCCGTCCATATCTTCAAGATGATGATGCCAAATTAATAAAGCAAGCCTTTCTGATGTCAGCAGATGCTCATAAAGAAATGAGACGAAAATCTGGCGAACCTTACATTTATCACCCTATTGCCGTTGCTCAAATTTGCGTGGAGGAAATCGGTTTGGGAGCTACGTCCATTATGTGTGCCTTGCTACACGATGTTGTAGAAGATACCGAAATAGAATTGAGTGAAATTGAAGGAATCTTTGGGAAGAATGTTGCCAAAATTATTGATGGACTTACTAAAATATCAGGGGTTTTTGATTATGGTAGTTCGCAACAGGCAGAAAATTTCCGAAAAATGCTCCTAACGCTTTCGGATGATATTCGAGTGATTTTGATTAAACTCGCCGACCGTCTGCACAATATGCGAACGCTGGGCAGTATGGCTCGTGATAAACAACTCAAAATCGCTTCTGAAACCTTTTATTTGTATGCCCCGTTGGCTCACCGTTTGGGTTTGCACGCTATCAAATCGGAATTAGAGGATTTATGTTTGAAATATACCGAGCCAGAAGCATACAAAGATATTGCTCGAAAATTAAAGGAAACGAAAACTTCTCGTGAAGGATTTATTCAAAACTTTATTCGTCCAATCGAAAAAGATTTGAATGGAATGGGCTTTAAAAACATTGTGAAAGGTCGCCCGAAATCTATTTATTCGATTTATAATAAACTCAAAAAGAACAATACGCCTTTTGAAGAAATCTATGACCTTTTTGCGGTTAGAGTAATTTTAAATGTACCTGCCGAACAAGAAAAAGCCGCTTGTTGGGCAGTTTACTCAATGGTGACCGACCATTATAAACCCAATCCCGACCGACTGAAAGACTGGATTTCTAACCCAAAATCAAACGGTTATGAGTCTTTACACACAACTGTAATGAGTTCGGGGAAGCGTGGGCGTTGGGTAGAAGTACAAATTCGTAGCACACGGATGGATGAAATTGCGGAGAAGGGTTTTGCCGCTCACTGGAAATACAAAGGTAATGATACCCGAACCAATACCGCTTTTGAGTCGTGGTTGAGCCAAATTAGAGAAGCCTTAGATAATTCAGATAAATCCCAGTCTGCCGTTGATTTGGTGGATGATATTCGGAGTAGTTTATACAACGAAGAAGTTTTTGTTTATACGCCAAAAGGCAAATTAGTTGTTTTGAAAGACGGAGCAACGGCTTTGGACTTTGCCTTTGAAATTCACACCGAAGTAGGAGCAAGGTGTATTGGTGCGAAGGTAAATAGCCGTTTAGTACCCTTGAGCCATAAGCTCAAAACGGGTGATATTATCGAATGTATGACTTCCCCAAAACAAAAACCATCGGAAGATTGGTTGCAGTTTGTGGTTACAACCAAAGCCAAGTCACGCATTAAAGACTATATCAAAGAAGCCAATAAATCGCACGTTATCATGGGGCGTGATATGGTTGAACACCGCTTGAAAGTGTTGGGTGTTACCCCACTTACCCTTGAAGTGACCAACCAGTTAAGAGCGTATTTTAATGCCAAGGATTCTAATGATTTATTTTATCGTTTTGGTAAAGGATATTTGCAATTAGATGAGTTAAAGCGTTGGAAGTCAGACCGTGAAGCCCACGAGCGTAAGCAAGAAGCCAAGTCAATAAAAGAGCCTTTGATGGACACAAAGAGTGTTACGAAGGAGCTGAAAAAACTGCATGGGGATAAGAAAAATGCCGACGGAATCTTGATTGGAGAAGACATGGATAAGGTAGATTATACCTTAGCAAAATGTTGTAACCCAATTGCGGGCGATGATGTTTTTGGCTTTGTAACCATCAACGAAGGTATCAAAATTCACCGAACATCTTGCCCAAATGCCACCGAATTACTGTCTCGTCACGGTGATAGAGTAATCAAAGCTTTTTGGACAAGCCAAATACAAATGTCATTCTTGGCTCAGTTGGTTATTCGTGGTACCGACCGCATGGGATTGATGAACGACATTACTCGGGTTATTTCAAAGGAATTAAAAGTGAATATTCAGAACCTTTCTATTGGTGTAAAAGAGGGGATTTTTGAAGGTAAAATAGCTTTAATGGTAAGTGATACCAGCCATTTAGAAATCCTTGTGAATCTGCTTGAACAAGTAGAAGGCGTTATTGAGGTGGAAAGAGAAGCGTAGTTTTAAATAGTTTGATGTTCGTTTTTCGATGCTCGATATCAGGTAATTACCCAATATTGAGCATCGAAAAACGAACATCGACTATTTATAAAATTCGCCAAAATGCCACAAAACTCCCGCTGGGTCATGCAAAAAACATTCTCTACCCCAATCATAGCTTTGAATTGGTACAAGTCTCACTCCTTCGTATTTATCGCTCAAATTTAAGGCAGAAAGTTCATCCCAGTACCTGTTAATATCGTCAACTTCCAAGAAAATCATAGAGTTATCAATCCAATCTTTGACGTAAGCATCTTGTAAGTAGAAGCCTAATTCTTCAGTCTTGAAAAGAGACATATTATGTCCTAAAATCACTTCTTCAAAACCCAAATCTCGGTAGAAATTGCGTGAAATTTCAAAGTCTTTTGCTCCAATAAACGGTCTGATTGATTTTGCTTTATGTTCCATTTTGTTGTTGTTTTATGGATTGACTCTATTGGTAAATTTATTGAAAAAGATGTGTTTTACCTATTCCGTCCCTAATTTATACAAGATTCCTATCTAATCTAACACCAGCGATAAACTGAAAATGAAAGAATGCCAAAAAAGCGTTGATTGTGGTATTTCAAGTAAATAATTTCTCTATCTATCAAAAATTGATTTAATTTGTAATACATAATAGAATTAGTCCAGATTAATGGAGAGTTAGACTAATATTACCACAAAGAATGCAATCAAATACAGATTCTGTTAAAAAAATATTTACGGCGTATCTTGAAAATAAAGGACTTCGTAAAACCCCCGAACGCTTCGCTATTTTGGAGGAAATATATTCACGAGACGACCATTTTGATGTTGAAGAATTGTATATTTCAATGAAAAATAAGAAATATCAAGTTTCACGTGCCACGGTTTATAATACGCTTGATGTATTGGTTGAGTGTGATTTGGTAACGAAGCATCAATTTGGACGTAATCAGGCTCAGTACGAAAAATCGTATGGTCGTCGTCAGCATGACCACTTGATTTGCACTGATTGTCATCACGTTACCGAGTTTTGTGACCCACGTGTACAAGGAATTCAGAACATGGTAGGGGAGATGCTCCAATTTAATGTCATGCACCACTCTTTGATTTTTTATGGTTCATGCACCAAAACGGACTGTGAACATAAAAAAGCGATGTTGGCAGAACAACGAGAAATTATTTAGAGTAATGATAGGATTAAAAAAATAACAGTAATGATTGTCATTACTGTTATTTTTTTGAATTTATTTTACAGACTGAAGTCTGTGTTACTTAAAATGATTTTGCGATGTTTGTAAACTCACGAGATTTCAATGAAGCACCACCGATAAGTCCACCATCTACGTCTGGACACGCAAAAAGCTCTTCTGCATTTTTCTCGTTGCAACTTCCACCGTATAAAATAGACGTATTATCTGCCACTTCTTGTCCGTATTTTGTAGCTAAGTGACCTCTCAAGTATGCGTGCATATCTTGTGCTTGTTGAGAAGAAGCAGTCAAACCTGTACCGATTGCCCAGATTGGTTCGTAAGCGATAACTACTTTGCCAAATTCTTCAGCCGAAAGGTGAAAAAGACTGTCTGTCAATTGTGAAGCTACAAATTCAAAGAAACCTTCAGCCTGACGTTGTTCCAATGTTTCACCACAACAGAAAATAGGTGTTAAGCCATTTTCTAAAACGATATTTACTTTTTCAGCTAAAACTTCGTTGCTTTCGTTGAAATATTGACGACGCTCAGAGTGTCCCAAAATAACGTGAGTAGCTCCGATAGACTTCAACATTGAAGCTGAAATTTCGCCTGTATAAGCACCAGAAGCCTTATTTGAACAGTTTTGAGCCGCAATACCCATGTTGGCAACTGCTTCTGTATGTTTTTGTAAAGTTGTCAAGTACAAAGCAGGAGGAGCGATAATCACCTGAACGTCAGAATTTACTTCGTCCTTTACCATGTGAACCACTTCAGAAGCTAAAATCAAGGCTTCTTCCATTGATTTATTCATTTTCCAGTTTCCTGCAACAATTTTCTTTCTCATTATTTTTTGGTTTTATTTACACAAAATTATGAATGTCAATCTTTAATTCCGAATCTATCTTGAAAATTTCAGTTTTTGAGTAGATTTGAGGTTCGAGTTTCGATGTTTGATACTGGATTTGTTTCAGATAACCGTTTAATTCAAAAGCCTTGCAGAAAAAAATTCTACAAGGCTTTTGGTATCTCGAAAATCGATTTACAAACATCGAATCTCGAAATTATAATTCTTTTTTCACAGCGTAATCGTCAGAGATGATTTTGAAAATATATCCTGAAATCCACGCTACGTCACCACCTTTGATGAAGTAAAAACGTTTTTGAACTCCGTCACGAGCATATTCTTTCATTACGGTTTCTAAAATGGTAGCTCCCGCAATAATGTCTTGGTTGTTGTACAATTTAGTCGTAATGGTTTTTACATCCTCTTCTGCCAATTGTCTTGCCACAGGGTCAGCAATTTTTCCGAAATCTGGACTAATCAATTCTTCATAATTTGTTACAGACATTTGACGGAATTTTTTCACATCGTCTAAGGTGACTTCTACTGGACGACCAATAATTGCAGCACGCTCAGGGTGTAATAAGGTGTTCATTACGAAAGCGATACCTCCTAATAAATACACATTTTTACGGTTTTTCAAACCAACACGACGGTTCATTTCGATAGCCATTTCTTCACGTACAGCGATAATTTCGTTATCAACTCCTGCAATATATCCTTTGATGTCTGCATCTGGATATTTGGTTTTAACAATTTTGCCAAAAGCTTTTGTTCCGTAAGGGAAGTTTACTGCTTCAAATTTTGAACGGTTTAATAAGTATCCACCTTTTACGTTACCACCGCCAATATCCATGATTGATGATGATAAGTGTAATTCTGGAACAATCATGGCTAATGCACCATATTTTGCTTCATCTTCAAAAGAAACAACGTCCACTTTTAAACTTGGATTTCTTGCGGCATCTCTGATGGCAGCTACTAATTCAGCTTCTTTTCCTGGAGCTTTATCGGTTGCTTGTTTCAATCCACTACTCATTACAACAAATAGACGGTCGGCAACTACGGCATTTTTGATGGTTGCAGTATCAATTAAGTCTTTAACAGCAGCGGCAGTTTCTCTGATTGAAGTAGCTGATAAAGCACTTGGCTCAGTATTGATTGACATACTTTTTCTTAGATTATACGTCAGACCTTTTTTGGGAGAAACCGAAACGCCGATGATGCTCAATTTCACACCTTTTGAACCGATGTCAATACCTGCAAACAGTTCTTCAGTTTCTTTCAAACCCGCCATTAATTGTATAAGAGCTTTTTCACTCATACCCATTTTAAGAGAACGGTAAATATCAATGGCTTTCGTGAAATTACGAGATGCTTCAAGGGTATTTTCTTGGTCACGGTACAAAAAACCTAAGTTTTCATAAGCGGCTGCTTCCCAATATTTGTCTTTATTTCTAACAATATTGAGTGCCTTATTGAGATATTCTTCGGCTTGGTCGTACTGTTTTACTTCACGTAAAGTATTACCAGTTTTAACATATTTGAGGGCTGTATTGAAGTCCGCAGTAACTTGTTGTGTAAAACCTGATGTCCACACAAACATTCCTAAAAGAAGAGTTAATATTAATTTTTTCATGATTCGGGTTAAATAATTTGATGAAATATATAGTTGATTTTAATCATTGATTATTAGTTTTCTGGAATAATGGCGAGCTTGTATTAGCTGGGTCAATTTCAATTACAGTGTCTTTTCGGGTAATAGTTGACTTGCGTGTTTTTGCTTTTGTATTTAGCTTTTTTACAGGTTGTTTTGCATTTACCTTTTTTATGGGTGTTTGTCGTTGAGTTTCGGATAGACCCATTGCTTGAATATTAGAGAATAAATTCAAACAAAAAAATAAAAATGCTGTAAAAAATAGCTTTGTCAAGAGAGTGTTCTTATCTGTTTTTCTTAACAGAATGAAGTCATTAAATGGCGACTTTTTGTTGATAGTATGTTTCATGGGAGAAAGGTTTTTATAATTAAATACTTGATAAACAAGTACTTCTTTTTATACGAAAATAGCTATTGAGTATTTGATAAACAAAAATGTTTTAAACTTTTATTGAAAACTCATTTAACCTATCTTTCGATGTAAAAAAATAGCATTTATTGATTAGTTTGTTGGACTTAATTTTTATGCTGAAACTATTTGGATGGAATAATATAATTGTGCTATCAAAATATTAGGTTGTTTGGGTTAATCAATGTAAAAATGTAGAATAAGTTTCGTAGAGAAAAATGAAAAATTGAACTTGAAAATCCACAAAAAAGGGAAGACTTTTATTACTAAAAATCTTCCCTTTTTTGTATATAATAGAATGATTGACTACATTTTTGCAACAATTTCTTCAGAGATACCAACACAGTTGAATCCTCCATCATGGAAAAGATTTTGCATCGTTACTTTTTTAGTTAAGTCAGAGAATAAAGTAATTACGTAGTCTGCACATTCATCAGCCGAAGCATTTCCTAAAGGAGCCATTTGATTGGTGTATTCATAAAAGGCATTGAAACCTGATATTCCTGTTCCTGCGGTTGTTTTGGTTGGCGACTGTGAAACTGTATTTACTCTTGTTCCGTTTTTCTTGCCATATACATAACCATACGAGCGAGCTATTGACTCTAACATGGCTTTAGCTTGTGCCATGTCCGTATAGTCTGGGAATGAGCGTTGAGCGGCAATGTATGATAAAGCTACTACCGAACCATTATTATTGATTGCGTCCATTTTGTCGGCAACTTGTAACATTTTGTGGAACGAAAGAGCTGAAACGTCTAATGATTTCAAAAACCATTCGTAGTTTAAGTCACTGTAAAGGCGGTTTTTGCGGATATTTGTACTCATTCCGATTGAGTGTAATACAAAGTCAACTTTTCCTCCCAAAGCTTCCATCGAACCTTCGTAAAGTTTTTCTAAATCTTCCACAGAAGTAGCATCAGCAGGGATAATTTTTGCTTCACATTCTTCCGCTAATTTATTGATTTCGCCCATACGCATGGCTAATGGTGCGTTTGTGAGTGTGAAAATTGCTCCTTCTTCTTTGGCACGTTGAGCCACTTTCCAAGCGATTGAGTTAGCATCTAATGCTCCTGAGATAATACCTCTTTTTCCTTTTAAAAGACCGTATGACATTTTGATTTGGGATTTTTAATTTCTGATTTGGGATTTTAAAAATCTACCCAAATTAGATTTGTACATTCTTTTTTGTTACAAAAGTACATAGATTTTATAAGAAAAAACAAAAAAGTCGCTTGCTGAATATCAACGAGCGACTAATACTTAACCAAAACTAAATTAATTATAAGGGCTTCACTGTAAGGTTTCCTGAGCTTACTTTCAAGTTTACTGGAATACCGCCACCATTGAGTGTTCCTCTTACAGTATTATTTTCCGTGTTTCCTTCAAAATGACTTAGGGAACTTACATTTATTTTGTTGGCTGCCCAGTTTAAAGTAGCACCTTTATCCATTGGCATTCTTACAGTCATATTTCCCGAAGACACGTTCAAATTTAAGGATTTGCCTAATTCTAAAATTTCAGCATCAATGCTTCCAGCACTGGTAGCGGCATCTAAAGT
Organism: Cytophagales bacterium; assembly: GCA_013298805.1. GTDB lineage: Bacteria > Bacteroidota > Bacteroidia > Cytophagales > Spirosomataceae > Arcicella. The sequence continues at coordinate 15,431 of JAAFIU010000012.1, forward strand.
TCCACGAATTTCACGAAGCACAATTGAACCTCCTGATGTTTTTAGGATAGATTCCCCTCTCAATTCGGTGGCTTTGATACTTCCACCTGAGGTAATGGCATTGGTTTTTCCTTTTAAATTATCCAAAGAAATGCTTCCGCCCGACGTTTTTAAGTCGATTGCTCCGTCTAAATCTGTGGCAGAAATGCTACCGCCAGAAGTAATCAGGTCAATATTCCCAGAACAGTTTGTTGCAGAAATACTTCCACCCGAAGTTTTTAAGTCGATTTTATTTTTACAATTTGTCACTGAAATACTACCGCCTGAGGTTTTACCAACCGCATTTCCTGAAATGCCTTTAACGCTGACATTTCCACCACTGGTACTTAAATCAGTCGTTACGTTTTCTGGAACAAACGCTTTGAAAGCAATGCTAAGTGATTTTTTCCCCCAATTGTTGGTTTTATTTTTTGAAAAAGCTACCAATGTATTGCCATCTTGGGAAACTGTCAATTCATAGTTTTGTAAACGTTCTTCGAGTTCTTCTTTGCTAATGTTTTCGTTCCAATTATTTCCACGAACATAGACTTCGATTTTAGCTTCGGAGTCGGTTGTACCTGTTACAGTTAGGCTTCCGCCAGAGGTTGTCATTTTTAAATTTTTGATAGCATTTGCCGAAAAAGTTTTCGTCATATAAGGTTTATCACCATCTTTTTGGGCTATGCCTGTCAAGGAAATAAATGAAATGGCAAGAATTGAGATAATCGTTTTCATGTCGTTGGAGGTTTTGATTTGTTAAAATTTGAAATCTATTTAACAGATGCTTTCGTGGTCTGGATAGTTGCATCACTGATAAAATTAAGCTAATCGACCATCTAATAAATTGACAATTCTACTACCGTAAGTGGCATTTTTTTCGGAGTGTGTTACTTGTACAATGGTTACCCCTTCTTGATTTAGGGTTTGAAATAACTCCATGATTTCTTCGCCTTGTTTTGAATTAAGATTACCCGTTGGTTCATCCGCCAAAATCAAATCTGGTTTGGTAATGATGGCACGAGCAATACCTACTAATTGCTGTTGCCCACCCGAAAGTTGACTGGGGAAAAGGTCTTTTTTGCCCACAATATTAAAGCGGTCTAAAACGTCGGCAACCATTGCTTTTCGCTCCGAAGAACCAAAACCGTGATATAATAATGGGGTTTCGATGTTTTCATAAACCGTCAGTTCATCAATCAAATGGTACGCTTGAAAGACAAATCCAATATGTTTTTTGTATAGTTCGGCTCTTTGTTTTTCCTTGATTTTCAGTACGCTATTGCCTAAAAAAAGGTATTCGCCCTCGTTGGGTTCGTCCATCATGCCCATTACGTGTAAAAGAGTAGATTTACCCGAACCCGACGGCCCCATAATAGAAACGAATTCACCTTTTTGGATGTCGAGACTTACATCACGCAAGACAAAAGCACGATTTGCTCCTGAGTTGTACCAACGGAAAATATTTTTGAGTTGTAGCATAGTTTTGGGAAGGAAAGGAGATTGGAGAAAGGAGGAATATTCCATTTTCTCAAATAAACTTTTACCTCATCTATTATTAAAATTAAATTTCGTTTTTTCTTTATTATTCCTTCTATTCCGTCCGCAAACTCTTCACAGGATTAGCCACTGCTGCTTTGACTGCTTGGTAACTTACGGTTAATAGGGCAATGAACATGGTAGATGCACCCGCAATAGCAAAGATATTCCATTCAATATCAATCCGATAAGCAAAGGCTTGTAGCCATTTATTCATTGCCCACCAAGCAATTGGAAAGGCGATTACCATTGAAATCAAAATCAGTTTTACGAAATCTCTGGACAACAAACCTACAATATTGCTCACGCTCGCCCCTAAGACTTTTCTGATACCAATTTCTTTCGTCCGTGTTTCGGAAGCAAAAGCGACAAGTCCGAATAAGCCCATGCAGGCAATGAAAATTGCGAATCCTGTAAATAATGAAAACATTTTTGAGAGACGCATTTCATTTGAAAAGGTCTTGTTAAAATCTTCGTCTAAAAAAGAATATTCAAAAGGTCGTTCGGTTTGATATTTTTCGTAAAGATATTTAATCGTAGATATTTTTTCCGTGATTACAGCTTTTGGGTCAAGGCGGATGTATAAAGTGACTTCTCCACCGCCCGAAACCCAATCAATAGAATTTTGATTAAAAACAGATACCATCAAAGGCTGAATTTCTGATTGAACTTGTTCAAAGTTAAAATCTTTCAAAACACCTGCCACTTCTCTCTTTCCATTTCCTAAGTCAATAAATTGTCCAACAGGATCTTTACCTAATTCTAATTGCTTGGCAGCTAACTCGTTAATGTATATTTTTTTGTCAAAATCAGAAGGATTATTTGGACTAATTTTCCATTTCAAATCAACTGTTTTAAAGAAATTATTATCCGTACTAATAAAACATAACATTACCTGTTTCTTAGTTTTTACAGAATTAGTAAACCATGCACCATAACCTTTAAAAAGAGGTGAAGTCATTGAAGTAATTGCTTTTACTCCACTAATTTGGCTAATCTCGTTTTTCAAATTCATAAAATTCTTAGCCATAGTTTCATCTAATCTCAATGTTAATACTTGGTATTTTGTGAAACCTAAGTCTTTATTTCTCATGTAGTTAAGCTGTTTCTGAATCACAATTACACATACGATTAAAATAACAGAAACAGTGAACTGAAAAATAGTAATTCCCTTTCTCACGGTTGAACCACCTTGCCCACTGGTAAATTTTCCTTTGATAACTTCAATGGGAATAAATTTTGAAAGTAATAAGGCGGGATAACTGCCAGAGACAAAAGCACTGAATATAAACAAGCTAAAAATAACAATCAAGAAAAGTGAATTACTCAAAAAGGAACTATCAATTTGAACACCTAAAAGGTCATAAAAAGGTTGTAGAAGTAACTCAATAAATATAAAAGACAATCCAAAAGCGATGGAACAAACCAAGATTGATTCGATGTAAAATTGTTGAATTAGTCCATTTCTGCTCGCTCCAACTACTTTTCTAATACCAACTTCTTTGGCACGCATAGTGGCACGAGCAGTTGTGAGGCTCATGTAGTTGAACAAGGCTAAAAATAAAATCAAGATAGCAATACCAGCAAAAATATAGACGTATCTGGTGTTTTGATTAATAGAAAAACCACCGCCTAAATGTTGAGAAGAATATTGACTTAGTTTGTATGTTGCTTTATCATCAAAAACCCCTGTTTTTTTCCCAGATTTAACTAATCCCTTAACAACTTTATCAACTGATTTTTCAGAATTTAATAAAAGGTATGTATCAAATGCATCCGCATTTTCCCATACTTCTTTATTCTTAAAATTGATTTTGGGGTAGGTTTCTAATGAAGTCAGGAAATCAAAATTCATCGAAGAGTTTGAAGGAGTATTTTCTGAAATTCCAGTAATGGTATAAAGGTCTTTTGCATCACAAAGAAGCGTTTTGCCAATTGGGTTTTCATTGCCAAAATATTTTTTCGCAATTCTTTCTGAAATAACGGTTGTGAACGGATTTTGAAGGGCAGTTTTAGTATCTCCCACTTTTAATTTAAGAGAAAAAACATTAAAAATTGACTTATCAACAAACATTAACGGGCCCTCTTTAAACTTTTGAGAGGGGTTTTGAGGATTTTTCAGAATTACACTGGATTCACTTTTTATTCTTACAAAATCTAAAATCTCAGCATTATTTGTTTTTATAGCTGGGGCTAATTTAGCTGACATCGCACTAATATTAACGGTTTGTTCCCCATACTTAACTTCCGATGTTACATGATAAATCCTATCCCCATTCACATGAAATTTATCAAAACTAACTTCATGCGATACAAACAGAAATATTAGCATAGCCACCGCCATACCGACTGCTAAACCTGCAATATTAATGAATGAATATACCTTATTTCTAACAAGGTTTCTGAATGCGATTCTAAGATAGTTATGTAGCATAGTCTTGGAAAGGTAAAATTTGAATATTTTACCAAATAATTTATCCAATGCTGTACCAATAAGTTAAAATGCTGTTTATCAGAATATTACAAATTTTTGAAAAATGAAAACTGTTCGTTTTTGATACAATTCTGTTCGATAATGGGCTAAGAAAATATCAGATAAGTTTCTGCCTAACAAAATTCACTTCTTCCTGCACATCAGCTTTCTGAGAAATCTTCATTAAATCTCCTAATAATTTCTTTAAAAAAGCTTGATGACTTTCTGATTTTTCGTTGAAAGGACGGTGATTTAAAGAGGATTGAATTAAAGTCCATTCTTGGATAAAATCTTTCAATTCATCATCAAAATAAGTCTCGGCAAATTTTTCAAAAATGTATTGCTCCGCTACTTCGTTAGGGTGAATCAAATCGGCTTTATAGAAACGATAATCACGCAAATCATCCATCATGATTTCATAAGATGGGAAATAAGTAATGTCTTGATAGTCAGTGGTTAAATAATGACAAGTAGCTCTTAAAATGGATTTAGAAACCTGATTTTCGGGAACACCATCTCTTGTATGTCTCACGGGTGAAACCGTTAAGATAATCTTCAAATCTGGATTTACTCCTTTTAGTTCTTCGTATAAAATGGCAAAGGCTTTACAAATGTCTTTTACGCTCAATAAGTCTTTCTCAAATAAATTATTGGGCATTTTGTGGCAATTGGAAATATATGTTTGCGGATTTAAAAGTTTGTAGATAAACGCCGTTCCGAAGGTGATAATTAAGTGGTTGGTGGTGGGTAGGAGGGAGTTGATAGCATAAATGGTCTGATTGATTTGCTCTTTCAAATTTTCCTTTGAATTGCTCACAAACTGAGAATGAAAATCATAATGAAACCATAATTTTTGATTCTCCACAAATAGCCGTTCGTCGGCTTCTTGGTAAGATGGGGAGATAATTTTGAAAATAGAAAGCGGATTAAAGAGCGTTCCGAATGGATTTACTATAATATCTAATTTGTTTTCTCTCAATTGATTTCCAACAACATCAGCAAAGCAAGACCCCAAAGTTAAAAGTTGAGAATCAAGCGAAATTTGATGTTTAGATACTGGAATCGAAAATGTCGTTCTGAAATTTTGCATATTGTTTTTTGTGATAGCTGAAGTATGACAGCCGAAAACCAAAAAGGGATAAAACGAAAATGACTTTTCCCTTTATCCCCTTCTTCTTATTCTCCTTTTACCTTTTATCTCTCTTTTACTAAAAACGATAAAGTATCAGCATTTACACCTGTAAAAATACCGAGTCCATTAGTAATAGTAGTTGGAGGTGTACTAATATTCTGAGAAGTTGTACCAGAAGTATTGTAAAGAGCCGCATAATCGGGATTTACCTTCAAGAGTATAATATTGTATCTGCCAAAATACTGGAATTGTTGCGAGCGTAAGCGAGTAATTTCTCCTTGTACTGGCTGACTTCTAAAACGACGAGTGAAATCTGAAACAGTTGTTGAGCTGGTTGTTGGAAGTGTAATTACTAAGTCCAACTTAGGTTCAATATTATCCGCAATCACAAAATGATATTCATTCTTAGGATTTATCCATGTTAAATTAACATCAACATTTCCATCTAAATTTCTTCCAAAACCACCCGTCGTCGTAATTACTTGACGAGTTCTTACAATTGATTTTACATCAGTTGCTAATCCCGTTGGTTTGGTTGGAATAATGGTGCTTGCTGAAATCGTTTTTCCGTTATAGACAAATGATAAGTTATAGATTACTCCCACTTTTAGCCTAACATCGGTATCTGACACATACAAAGTATCTTGAAAAGGCTTGAGAGCATAAGCCGAACCATCAGCTCCCGTAACTTTTATTGATAAGCCTGGAATAAAAGCCTCACTGTTTGACAAATCGTCGCTATAAGCAATTTCTTTTTTAACCTTTAGGCTTATGGGTTTATTGGGTATTAAGTATGCTTCGACAATTGCTTTTGCTCCTCCTGGAATTGTATTAGAAACATCCTCGCAGGCACTTAGCATACCCAAAGCCAGCGCAAATAGAATGGTTGATGTAATGAGTTTTATATATTTTGAATTTGATTTCATGATTATTTCAATTAGTTATGCTTATTCATGATTAAGAATATGATTTGTCTGTTTTGTTCACTGCCTACTGTAAACAGCGTGTTCTGAACTAAACTTTAAGTAAGTTGAATGATGATTTAATAATTACGATTTACGATTACCATAAGTTTGAATATCAATGATTTATGGAATCTCAAAATGGTACTTTATTTTGTCCCATTACTTAGTTTTGATTAAATAATCGACATTGTTCCGATTTGTAAATATCTTGTAATCAGTCGGTTATTGAATTAAATCCTAACTCCTGCTTACTTATTTGAATTTATACGTGAATGTAATGTTTGGAGTAAACCCAAGATAATTTACATCCGTAATTGATAAATACCTTTGGTTGGTTGTTGGGTCAGTAACGGTTTGATATTTCTTGTACCATACATTACTATGATTATAAATATTATAAATCGAAAGTCCAATTGTTCCATGTGTGAAATTATAGGTAGCTGACACATCCATACGGTGAGAAGCTGGTAAACGGTTTCCGTTGGTCGTTGATGGGTCAGTAAAGTCTTTGGTCGAACCATCTAATAATTTTACGGTATAACCTCCTACAATTGAAGTATATGGTTTTCCAGTGGCAAAAATCCAAGTAGCACCTAAATCCCAACGTCCCATTTTGTAAATATTTACAGACTTGAATTCATGTCTTACGTCAAAATTTGAAGGGAATGGGTCTGCTGAAAATTGTGTAATTACCTTATCCGACTGAGCCAAAGTATAGCCTACCCAACCAGTATAATCACCAAATTTCTTCTGAACCAAAAAGTCAATTCCTTTTACTTTTCCTGTACCCGTAAAGAACGTTTCGCTGGCCAATAAGCCTCTACCAACTTGTGGAACAAAACGAAGAGTATAACGAGAATCATTTTGAATGTCTTTGTAATAACCTTCTACGTCAAATAGGTAGTCATCAAATTCATAACTAAGTCCAAAAATATAATGAGTTGAAGACGTAACGGGCAAATATGAGTCATTGGCTAATACCCAGAAGTTACGGCTACCATTGGTGATGTCTTCACGTTCAACTTGTTTAGCAAATTGATTGTAAATACCCCATGCTCCTTTAAATTTCAGGCGGTCATTTACGGCTAAAGATGCAGATAAACGTGGCTCGAAATATGTCTTAGAAGTTGGGCTAAAATATGACATTCTCATACCACCTTTCAAGGATAATTTTCCTACTTTTAATTCATCCTGTAAATATGCCGCAACGAGATTCCCTCTGTCTCTTTTTCCGATAATTTCAAGTGTATCATTTTGGCTGTAAGAATAATCAATCGCCAATTTGTTAGCTTGTACTCCAAAAAGAACATTATTGTTTGGAGACGTTTTGTATTCTACGTCAAATTTTGCGGAGAAATCTGTCAAGTTATTTGATTCTAACGCTCCAAATTTCACAGTACGTGTTTCCGTAGCTGTTGTAAATGTGGCTGAGTTGGTGTTATCTCTATTACTAAAGAAGTTTGAATAGCTTACGAGTGCATTGGTGTAAAATTTATCACTCCAACGTTTTGACCATTTTAAACTCGAACCTGTATTTCCCCATTTTGAAAGGTCAGTATTGCTAAATCCACCGTTTCCACCAAAAGGAGAGGTAATGCTTTGTGAGTTGTCCAAAACATCATCACCGTTATAAAAACTCAATGAAATATTTTCGTTTTCAGACGGTTTGAAGGTCAATTTTCCGTTCAAATCATAAAAATATGAACTGGCTGTTTGCGAGTTGGTTGTCTGACGACGGAAACCAATCCCTCCCGTTTGCGAAGATGAACCGTTGAAAGTGTCAAAGATTTTGCTGTAAAGTGGTCCCGCCCATGAGCGTCTCCCCGCAACCGAGAATGTCAATCTTTTATCTTTATGCACAGGCCCTTCCGCCCAAATATTGGCACTCATTAAGGTGATGTCTCCACCAAAATTTCTTTCACGTTTATTACCATCTTTACTCGTAATTTCTACTACGGACGAAATACGCCCACCAAATTTGGCATCAAAACCGCCTTTGTAAAGCTGAACGTCTTTGATTGGATTTGAGTTGAAAGCCGAGAAGAATCCGTAAAGGTGGTCAACATAATAAACCGTAAATCCATCGTAAAGTACCAAGTTTTGGTCAGGCGTACCACCACGAACATACAAACCAGAAGATGATTGATTGGCGGCACTGATTCCTGGCATTAATTGAAACGAACGGAAAATGTCTTTTTCACCAATATTGGGTAATTTAGCGATATTTCGAGGAGTCATTTTGAACATACCGATTGTTTCGGCAGCTTTTAAAACTTCTGTTTTTTCACCTTTTACCACTACTTCGTCTAATTCCGAATTATCAGGTTCCATTTCAATGGTAACTCCACTAATTGGGGCATCAGGAATAAGTTTGATAGTTGTTGTGATATAACCAATATAACTCAAAACCAATGTTGTGGTATCAGTGGGTACTTTTAGTAAAGTGAAATATCCATCCACATTGCCTTGTGTTCCCGTTTTATTGCTTCTGATAGAAACATTTACGAAAGGTAAAGGCTCAGAAGTACGAGTGTCAATGATACGACCAGTGAAAGTAAATTTGAATTTCGTTGGAGTTTTTACAACTTGCTTATTGTTAACAATCGCAATTTTAGGGCGTTCTGTTTGAACTGCAACCACACCCGTTGATGGTGTATTTGGCATTGTTGGTGTAGCAATTACGGGAGCATCGGTGGTATTGCCACCGTAATATGTTCCGCTGTTGTAGCTACTTTTTACATAAACCTTCTGCGACTTTGGAATGATGTTTACAACTTGATTATCATCCACATAAAATTTCAAACCAGAGCCTTTCAGAAGCCCTTTCATTCCTATTTCCAACGACATATTGTCAAACCAATAACTCGCATAAACGCCTTTAAGAATGCTTGGTTCATATTTGAATTTAGCACCTGTTTTAGTTTCTAAATCCCCTAAAATTTCAACCAACTGTCGATTATTATAAAATTCGTCCTTAATAGTTATCCCCGTTGAGGTTGTCACCTGCGAGAATCCCTGTAATGAGAATATAAGAAAGGTGGTTAATAGAAAAAGTTTTTTCATTTACTTATTTTTTTAAAAAGAATACAAAGTTAGGGCAATCTTATCAAGAAATTGCCATTTGTTTGTGTAATACTGAATGCGAGAAAGGTATTCTATTGATAATACACTGAATTGTGGCTAAATATTGTGGAGGAGGGACGTTAAAATTTGTTAAAAGGGATTTGTTATGGAGTTGAAGGAACTAAAAATGTTCTGCAATCTAATTGATTTATAGCTAATTTGTGATGATACCAAGCCCAAACCCTAACTAAATTGGTTAATTATTGGTACTCGAAATTACGATTTACGATTAGAAAACACAATCGTAAATAAAGTCAATAGTCAATAATCTTTGGGTATAACTTAGCTAACCAAGAGACATAACTCCTAATCCCTAATCCTTGAAGCCTATTTACTGTCCAATCAATCTAAAAAACTCTTCCGAATAACTTTCACTCACGGGTATTTGTGCATTCCCGATTTTAATTTTCAGATTACGGATAGACTCAATTTTATCCAAGGACACAATAAAGGATTTGTGTACCCGAAAGAATTCTAAAGAAGGTAATTTCTCCTCGATAGACTTCATCGTCATACGGGTAACGATGGGCTTTGTAGAGGTATTGAGATGAATTTTGATATAATCTTTTAAGCCTTCAATGTACGTAATTTCATCAATCTTTAATTTCACTAAAGAGTAATCAGCATTGACAAAAATGGTAGTTGGTTTTGTTTCCAGAATGGTTTCTACAAGTGTCGATTTATGTTTCAAATTATGTAATTCGTAGGCTTTATTAACCGCTTTTAGAAAACGTTCAAAGTCGATTGGCTTCAATAGATAATCAATAACGTTGAGATTAAAGCCCTCCAAGGCATATTGTTTATAAGCAGTCACAAAAATGACCATCGGGCTATTTGTTAGGCTTTGTAAAAACTGTACCCCCGTAATGCCAGGCATTTGAATATCCAAAAACAATAAGTCAATATCCTGATTTTGAATAACTTCCATCGCTTCAAACGCATTTTTACATCTTTTTACAAGGTTTAAAAAAGGAATTTTCTGAATATTATCTTCAATGAGGTCAAGTGCCAGATTTTCGTCATCGACGGCTATACAGTTTAGCATAATTTTAAGAGTTTTAAAGAGTTACTTAGACTTTAGTCTATAATTCCTATTTGATTTTCAGACTAAAGTCTGGGCTATTTTTAGCTAATTTCTAAATAAATACCATAAAACTGGTCTTCATCTTTAATGGTGAGTTTGTGGTTGTCGGGATATAAAAGTTCTAACCTTCTTTTTACGTTGGCTAAACCAATTCCCGAAGCCCCATCTTTTTCTTCTTTATATTGTCGGTTGACTTTGTTTTTTACTTCAAAGATTATTCGATTATTATTCGTGTGTAAATCAATATCAATGGTCGGGTTGATAATCATTCCGACGCCGTGTTTAAAAGCATTTTCTACGAAAGGAATTAATAACATCGGTTCGATAGTTTTGTTCCTGTTCAAATTATCAGCATTAAAATTAATCTTTATATCATCGCCAAAACGTAATTGTTGGAGTTCAATATAGGCTCTCAGATACTGAGATTCTCGTTCAAGGGTAACTTTTGCATCGTCAGACTCATAAAGCATATAACGCATCAAATCCGAAAGTTTAACTACCACAGGTTCAACCCGTTCTGGTTTTCTTCTTGATAATGAAACAATACTGTTCAGTACATTGAACATAAAGTGTGGACTTATCTGTGAACGCAAAAATGATAGTTCTGATTTTAATTTCTCAGTCTCTCTTTCTTTTTGCTCTTGTTCTTTTTTTAGGTTATCGGAGATGATTCTGTATGAAGCACTTATCGCTAAAAAGAATAGTAATTGAAAGGTAAATCCAGTACGTGGAACATACTGCTCTGGAAAAAATATTTCTTTAATTAAGGTATGAAAAAGAAACACGCCAAGCACTAAACCAACTGCTGAAAGTAAATAAGCCCAAATTCCCTTTTTCTGTAAAACCTTTGGAATCAAGATTTCACTGTTTACATAAAAGAAAGGTACGTTAATAAGAGCAAAAATCGTGAAAAATTCAGTTATGGTAAAAGACTGAACAACCGCTTTTTTAGGCATACCCGCTGGGGGTGCTGAGTACTTAAGCAAAAATGGTAAAGCCAACACAAATGCCCAAAAAGCAAGGTGCAAAAATATAGTTTGGTATTTAGGAAGCGTTTTGGTCATCGTCTAATTTTTTACAAATCTAAGCAATCATAAGCATCGGTAAAATAAAATCCTTACGGGCTATGATTTTTTAACGACCATAAAACACTTTCATGCGACTTCCTCGAAACAAAAAAGGTTTCTACAAATTTGCAGAAACCTTTTCTATACTTAACACAAACGAAACGAGAGTTTACAAAGTACGTTTCACTTCTTTCATTTCGTAACATTCAATAATATCACTTACTTCTAAGTCATTGAAGTTTTTGATAGAAAGACCACATTCGTAGCCAAACTTAACTTCTGCCACATCGTCTTTGAAACGTTTTAGTGCAGAAATCTCTCCTTCATGGATTACAACGAAGTCACGAATTACACGTATTTTATTAGAACGTTTAACTGTTCCATCCAATACATAAGAACCAGCAACTGTACCAATTTTAGAGATTTTGAATACATCACGAACCTCAATATTAGCCGTAATGACTTCTTCAAATTTAGGAGCTAATAAGCCTTCCATTGCATCACGTACATCGTCAATTGCTTGGTAGATAATTGAATAAGTACGGATTTCGATTTGTTCGTTTTCTGCCAAACGACGAGCGTTTGTACTTGGGCGAACTTGGAATGCCACAATCACTGCATCCGAAGCCGAAGCTAACAATACGTCTGATTCTGAAACTTGTCCAACTCCTTTGTGAATAATTCTTACTTGTACTTCTTCCGTTGATAGTTTCAATAATGAATCTGATAATGCTTCTACTGAACCATCCACGTCACCTTTCACAATTACGTTCAATTCTTTAAACGCTCCGATTGCCTTACGACGACCAATTTCCTCAAGGGTAATGTGCTTACGAGTACGTAATGATTGTTCACGTAGTATTTGCTCACGTTTGTTAGCAATTTCACGAGCATCACGTTCATTTTCCATTACGCTCAACTTATCACCTGCTGCTGGTGCACCACTCAAACCTAATACTTGGACTGGTATTGATGGCCCTGCTTCTTTCAATTTATTACCACGATAGTCAAACATCGCTTTCACACGTCCGTAGTGAGCGCCTGCAAGCATCATATCACCAACTCTCAATGTTCCTGCTTGAACTAAAATATTAGCAACATAACCACGACCTTTATCTAATGAAGCTTCCACAACCGTACCTATGGCACGTTTATTTGGATTAGCTTTTAATTCTAACATTTCTGCTTCAAGCAATACTTTCTCAAGCAATTCGTTTACTCCCATTCCTGATTTAGAAGAAAGTTCTTGGGTTTGGTATTTACCACCCCATTCTTCTACAAGGATATTTTTGATAGATAATTGCTCACGAATTTTTTCTGTATTAGCTCCAGGTTTATCAACCTTCGAGAAGGCAAACACGATGGGTACACCAGCAACCATTGCGTGGTTGATAGCTTCTTCGGTTTGTGGCATCACGGCATCGTCTGCTGCAATTACAATAATGGCAACGTCAGTTACTTTAGCACCCCTTGCACGCATAGCTGTAAAGGCTTCGTGACCTGGAGTATCCAGGAATGTGATTCTACGTCCGTCATCTTGTTTTACTGAATATGCACCAATATGTTGAGTAATACCTCCTGCTTCACCTGCGGCAACTTTTGCACGACGAATATAATCAAGCAATGATGTTTTACCGTGGTCAACGTGACCCATGATGGTTACAATTGGAGCTCTTGATTCTAAATCTTCAGGAGCGTCTGGTTCTTCGGCAATGGCTGATTCAATTTCTTCTTCGGCAGATACAAATTGTACTTCAAATCCGAATTCTTCGGTAATTAAAGCAATTACATCGGCTTCAAGACGTTGATTAATTGAAACGAACATTCCTAAACTCATACATGATGAAATGATTTCGTTTACTGAAACATCCATCAATGATGCCAATTCGCTGGCTGAAATAAATTCAGTTACCTTTAATACTTTTGCTTCTTCGTCTTCTGCTAATTGGCGTTTTTCATTTCTGTCAGCACGGAATTTACGTTTTTCACGACGCTCTTTCGCTCCAAAGTTCGACTTGTTTGACTGTCCTTGCAGACGAGCCATTGTTGCCTTAATTTGGTCTTGAATTTGCTTCTCAGTTACTTCACCTTTTGGTACTGGTTTTGCACCTGCATTAGCATTGTTATTATTGTTATTATTACGATTTCCTTTATAGTTCGGGCTGTTTCCTGTTCTATTGTGGGTATTGTTGCTGCTATTATTCGTATTATTGCCTCCTTGACCAGTTGTATTTGTTCCTGTGCCAGTATTGGCAGGTCTTTTTGGTGCATTCGGGTCAACTGGGGCACCGTCTTTTTTCGGACGTGGCGCACCTTTTTCGTTACGAATTTCAGTCTCGGTAACTTTCGCTCCGCCAGGTTTGTCTATTCGCTTACGCTTCTTTTTGTTATTGTTGTTGTTATTATTACGGTTATTTCCTCCACGACCAGTCTCAACGGGTAGTTCAATTTTACCCAAAACTTTCAATCCTCGTAGTTGTTCTCCTTTTGCTTCAATCAACTCAACTGATGATGTATCTTCTGGAATGGCATCATTACGCCCCAATTTCTGAGGTTTGTTATCAGGTTGTTGAGTATTTTTATTTGCTTGGTTCTGGATATTAGAATCCTGTTGTTTAGGCTGTTGAGATGCGTTATTACCACTACCTTGTTGCTTATTCTGAGGATTTTGATTATTCCCATTACCTCCCTGTTGTTTATTTTGAGGGTTTTGGTTATTCCCACCACCGTGTTGTTTATTCTGGAAATTTTGGTTATTTCCACCACCGTGTTGTTTGTTTTGAGGATTTTGATTATTCCCTCCACTCACTTGCTGTGGTTTATTTTCAACAACTGGATTGTTTGATGGAACTACTGGTGGTACTGGTTGTTCAGGAGCTTTAGGTTGTTCAACAACCTCCGCAACTGGAGTTTTTTCTACTACTGGCTGCACGACTTCGGCTACTGGTTTTTCTACAATTGGGGCTTCAACTACGGGTTTCTCTAATACTACGGGTTTCTCTACTATTATTGGTTTAGATTCCACAACAATTGGTTTTGGAACTTCTTCAACCTTTACAGGGGTTGGTTCAACCGCTTTAGGTTGCTCAATAACTTCAACTACGGCTGGTTTTATTTCTTCAACCTTTGGCGTTTCTATTTTCGGCTCTGGTTTTGGTACTACAACTGGCTTCGGAGGAATTACATTTCCTTTGGCATCCAATTCTACTTTACCAATTATTTTAAGCTGAATATCTGCTTTTGCAACAATTTTTTCTGGCTCTGGAGTTGCTTCAACTTTGGGCGTTTCTATTGGCGTAGTCGCAACGGGTTGAGGTTTTGCTCCTTCTCGTGAATATAATGGCAAATAATCGTCATCTTGTCTCTTCACAGGGACAAAAGCTTCTTCTTCAGTAGCTTTTGGAGCTGGGGCTGCTTCTTTTAGAAGATATTCTGCACCGAATTCTTTTGCTACGATTTTTAATTGTTCAAAATTTAATTTGGCGTTTGGGTTATTTTCTACCCGATGACCCTGAACAGATAGCTTTTGTACGATGGTTGAGGTACCTACGCCAATTTGCTTTGCCACAAGGCTCAAACGCATCATTTTATCTTCTGCCATACTTGTTAATTGATACTTTTCTATAATAATGTTAAATTTTGTGTGATAGAATGATAGAATAGTTTTCATGAGTAAGTGAAATGAATACAACGACTATTCTATCATTCTATCACTTACTCATTCTACATTATTCAAACTCCGAACGTAGGATTGTTAATACTTCGTTCACTGTTTCTTCTTCGAGTTCAGTACGGCGAATCAATTCGTCGCTATTTAAAGCCAGAACTTGCTTGGCTGTATCCAAACCGATTTTGTGTAATTCTGCAATTACCCAGTCTTCGATTTCATCAGAGAATTCTGATAAGTCAACGTCTTCGTCGTCAATTTCGTGTTCTTTAATATCACGATAAACGTCTAATTCGTAACCCACTAATTTACCCGCTAATTTAATATTTTGTCCACCTTTACCGATTGCCAATGATACTTGGTCGGGTTGTAAATACACCGCAATGCGTCTTTTCTCTTTGTCGATATTCATTGAACTTACTTTGGCTGGGCTTAATGCACGGCCAACTAAAAGTTCGAGGTTCTCGGTGTAGTTGATTACGTCAATATTTTCATTCTGTAATTCACGAACAATTCCGTGAATACGAGAACCTTTCATACCTACGCAAGCTCCTACTGGGTCGATACGGTCGTCATAAGATTCTACCGCTACTTTTGCACGCTCACCTGGTTCACGTACAATTTTACGAATCATGATTTGACCATCGTAAATTTCTGGAATTTCTTGCTCAAACAATCGCTCTAAGAATACTGGGGATGTTCTCGAAAGAATAATTTTGGGCGTACCATTATTCATATCCACTTTATGGATAACTGCTTTTACTGGTTCACCTTTCTTGAAACGGTCTTTTTGAATCATCTCTGATTTTGGAAGTGTCAATTCATTACCTTCACTATCAGTGATGATAAATTCTTTTCCAATAATCTGATAAACATCTCCAGAAACCATTTCTCCCACTAAGTCTTTATACTTTTCAAAAAGTCCTTCTTTTTCTAAGTCTTTGATTTTTTGAATAAGTGTTTGACGTGCGGTTTGAACAATTCTACGACCGAAATCTTCTAATTTGACTAACTCTGCGACCTCTTCTCCAATTTCAAAATCGGGTTCAATTTTTTTGGCTTCTTCCAATGGAATTTTATCATAATCCCAAATGTCCTCCGAATTATCATCAACGATTTCACGAGTACGCCACATTTCTAAGTCGCCACTTTCAGGGTTGATGATAACATCAAAGTTTTCATCAGTTCCATATCTCTTACGAATCATCGTGCGGAATACGTCTTCCAGCACTTTTATCATCGTCGGACGGTCAATGTTTTTTTCTTTTGCAAAATCCGCAAACGACGAAATTAATTTCAAAGTTTTCATCAGTTCCATATCTCTTACGAATCATCGTGCGGAATACGTCTTCCAGCACTTTTATCATCGTCGGACGGTCAATGTTTTTTTCTTTTGCAAAATCCGCAAACGACGAAATTAATTCTGCACTATTCATCTTTTCATAATTTTAAGGATAATTGTATTAAGTATTATGTATTGAGTACGATGTATTAAGGAAATGAGACAAAATTACTGAACTTCGATTTCTTAATACTTAATACTTGATACTTGGTACTATACACAAAACACCTATTTAAACGATATTTGTACTTTGGCTTGTTGAATATTTCCAAACGGAATAATAACGCTTTCTTTGGGTTCAACTTTTTTGCCCTTTGATTTCTTGACTTCTTCTTTAAAAACGATTCCTTCGTCAGTTACGTTCTCTAAAGTTCCTACTTGCTCGCCTTCTGCTATTTGTATTTTTAAATTGCGTCCAATGTTTTTTATGTATTGACGCTTGAAGATGAGTGGTTGGTCTATTCCTGGTGAGGATACTTCCAAGTTGTAGGCATCTACGATAAGTTCGTTGGTTTCAATGAAATGTGCTAATCTACGACTAATCGAAGCACATTCTTCAATTTTGATACCTTCGTCTGTATCCAATAGAATGGTAATATTTTGACGAGTTTTACTGGCTGTTACTATTACTTCAACAATAAAGATTCTGTCATCTTCTAAATATGGTTGAAGTAATTCGATTATTTTTTCTTTGGTCATTTTTATAGGGATTAGGTTTTAGATTTTAGGTTTTAGAAATAAACTTTAATAGTTCTTTTGGTTTTAAACTTAACCCCTAACACCCAATAACTAACACCTTATCAAAAAAACAAAAAAGAGGGATTATCGACCCCTCTTCCTTTAAATTCTTCGCAAAAGTAGTGAATTATTAATCAAAAAACAAGCATTTGGCCCTTTGTATTGAAGATAAAACCTTGATTTATATAAGTTTGAGGAAGATTATATTTATATATGGATATTTTTAAATCAATCTTTTCAAATTTATCGTTGTAAAGAATACATCTTTGCCTCTTTTTACCATTAGGTTGATTGGTTTGCCTTCACCTTTTTGGAAAATTTTATAAATCTCACTGATGGTAATGTCTTTTGATGATTTGTTGTTAATAAAAATCACTTTATCGCCTTGTTGTAACCCTGCAATGGCAGCAGGGGAATTTTCGGCTATTCTATCTACCATAAATTCGTGATAGTCTTCCCCTTGTGCCATTAACTCAATTCCACTCATATTATGCTCGAAAGGCTCTTTCATGCGGCGGTTGATGGGTTTCAGCACAATGTATTGGTCTCTATAATTGAAAGTCACTTTGAATCTTCGTAAAAATTCACAACCAATATTACCTTGACGTTCAGTAATATCAACGCCTCTGATTCGGTAAGAAGCACTGTCGGGGAAAGAGGCTACTAAATTTTTTATCTCAAATTTGCCAATTTTTAACATCGGAATTCTGCCTAAATTCCCATTAATGATGCCACTTAATCCACGTCCTAATTGAGCTTTTACCATTTTTTCGGGCATCGGAATATTATTGTTTTTGTTGGCATCCAAAGAAATGGCATGACCTGCCCCCGTGTCTAAAACTACTTTTAATGGTAAATTTTGGCTATCATTGATTAGTTCAATAGTGCTTAGGTAAGGTTTGTTATCTTCAATGGTAATCGGGAAACGCTCTCCTTTACTTGGTTTATATTTGTAATGTTCTGGATTTTCGAGAATGATTTCATTGGTTGAAAAATCAATGGTCACCGCAAAACGATTAAAAATTTCGTAACCAATAATACCATGTACGGGTCTGCCCACAAATTCACTTAGTTTCAAAATATCTTCTTTGATAATGACTAAGTTCTGACGGTAGCCAACCATGTCTCCCATCGTTATGGTATTATCTAAAACAATCCCTGCATCAATGCTATTGCCTTCGCCCACGCCCGCCACTTTTACATTTCGGATAAATTTCATGTGTTGTTGTTGAACAATACTTGCATCGGTTAGAATAATGGAGCTTACGCCAGTATCTAAAATGAACCGTAATGTATCTGAATTATTGACTTTTACGGGGACTATCACTAAATTTGCTTGAAATTCAAATGGAATCCTCGTTATCTTCCGCTTTTTAATGAGTTGAAAGCCAAATTTTTCATCAGAAACCGCCTTTAATTTGACTTTTTCTTGGGTTGAATTTATTTCCTGATTTGAATATATTTGTTTCTCAGAATCTAAACGCTGTTTTTTGCCAAGGCTTTTGTCCCATTCAGATGGAAGAACATCTTGTACCTTACAATATCCCCCAAAAGGTATCATTGTAATGGTCATTATTTGTAACCAGAATAATAATTTCATGATTATTTAAGAAAATAATGTTGAAATAGAGAAAACAGATAATTATTGCATTTTAATTGTTGTATTAAAAAGATTTAGCTTTTAAAATGCTATACTAATGTAAGTTAAAATTTATAAATATTCAAATATTTAATGTTGATTTTTAAATATTTTTAGCGTAAAAAATAACCGTAACCCCTTGAAATCATGATTAATGTTCTCCGTAAAGAAAGTGTAGTTCTTGTATTAGCGATTATGGTTTGCTCATGTGTGAGCCAAAAACAATATACTGAGTTGGCGAAAGACAAAGACCGCCTTGATGTAAATGTTGAGAGGGCTCACAAAGAGATTCGGGAATTGAAAGAGGTGAAACTTACCTTAGAAGACCAGATAAAGACGAAAAACGTTGAAATTACAAAGTTGGAACAGCAAGTGAGTATTTTCAAACGTCAAACTGATGAAATGGGTGCGAAGTTCAATATGTTGGATGAAGAAATGAAAAAAATGACGAGCGATTTGGAAGCTAAAAAATCAGAAAGTGCTTCATTAATAGCAAGTTATGAACAAAAAATAACGGAATTGCAGATAGCAAATGCAGCGATGGCAGCTCGGAAAGCAGCATCGAAAAAGGCAAAAGCAAAGCATTCAAAAGTAGCTTCGCCAGCGGCATTAAAATTATAGTTTAATTGCTTAATGTTTCAAGAGAAATGCTTAAAATGATAAATTCAAAGATTCTGGATTTATCGTTTTAAGCATTTCTCTTTTGTTTTAACTGATGAAATAAAATTTGCATTTTTGGTCTTCTGCCATTTACTTTGCAATATCAAATCAATCTCCTCCGAGAGTTTCCTCTCATTAGGTAGTTGATTTATAAAGAAGAAGGGAGAGAATAGGCTCAATGAACTTCTGGCAACCTACCAAGTCGTTATGGCAAGGTGCTAATTCCTACCGTTTCAGCGAGTAGTAAACAGTAAACAGTAAACAGTAAACAGATTTTTTTCTGATAACTGATAACTGATAACTGATAACTGATAACTGTTTTCGGAAATATAAACCAATTACGATTCAATTCCAGCCTTTATTTTTTGCTGTAAATTATTCGTCAGGTTTAAGTATTTACTATTCGATTTTAGCTATTCGATGCTCAATGTTTGTATTCCAAATATCGGACAACGAAAATCTAACATCGAAACAAACATCTAAAAAAATGACATTAGAACAATTACAGTATCCCGTTGGGAAATGGGCTGCGAAGGAAAGCTATTCTTCGGAGGAAATTCAACACAATATTGCGGAGGTTTTGGCGTATGCCACGAAATTCAAAGCATTAACTCAGAATATTTCGGAAGAAGATTTAGAAAAAACCTACCGTGAAGGCTCTTGGACGATTCGTCAGGTAATTCATCACGTAGCCGATACGCATTTGTGGCATTTTATCAGAATTAAACAGGCTTTGACGGAAGAAAATCCAACAGGGATTTTTGGGAATGTGAACGCTTTGTCGGTTTTGCCCGATTCTGCCAAAGCTCCGATTGAAGATTCTTTATTGATGATTGAAAGTACGCATAAACGTTACGCTTACGTATTTTCAAATATTCCAGCAAGTGATTATGGGCGCACGTATTATCATCCATTTCGACAAATTAACGTAACCGTTCCGCAAGCTTTGGATATGACTGTTTGGCACGCCAAGCATCATTATGGGCATATTTTGATTGCGTTGGGGAGGGTATAATATATTTGGAATATTGATAATTCTTGACAAATTTGCAGTTCAATTGCAAATTTGTCAAGAATTAAGAAAATGATAAATAGAAAAATGGCTACGAAAGTCCTTGAACTTTCATCCAAATATCCAATTATTGTGGTAACAGGTCCACGACAATCTGGTAAATCGACATTAGTTAAAACGTTGTTTTCAAATAAACCTTATGTTTCTTTGGAAGACCCAGACGTAAGATTATTTGCTGAAAGTGACCCACGAACCTTTTTGTCGAACTATCCAGATGGAGCAATTTTAGATGAAGTTCAACGAGTACCCGAATTGTTTTCATATCTCCAAACAATTGTTGATGCCACTGATAAAACAGGAATGTTTATTTTATCAGGCTCTCAGAATTTTTTGTTGATGGGAAAAATCACACAATCGCTGGCTGGTAGAGTAGCACTTTTTAAACTACTACCTTTCAGTTATTCAGAAATCAAGAATACGGAATTTGAACAAAAATCCATTAATAGTTTGATTTTTAAGGGCTTATATCCAAGACTTTACGATAAGAATATTAACCCGACGGATTTTTATCCAAATTATATTCAAACGTATTTAGAGCGAGACGTAAAGACCTTGAAAAACGTGAGTGATTTAAGTCTTTTTACTCGTTTCTTAAAATTATGTGCCGCAAGAATTGGAACGGTTTTGAATTACTCATCTTTGGCAAACGACTGTGGTGTGGCGGTCAATACAATTAAATCGTGGATTTCGGTTTTAGAAGCAAGTTATGTGCTTTATCTATTACCCCCACATTATGAAAATTTCAATAAAAGACTCACAAAATCGCCTAAAATGTATTTTTATGATACAGGGTTAGCGTGTTCATTGCTTAATATTCAAGATGCAGAACAGGTAGAAAGTCATTATTTGAGAGGAGGACTTTTTGAGAATTTAATACTGACTGAATTCTTGAAATTTTATTACAATCAAGGAAAAGAGGCTCTGTGTTATTTTTGGCAAGATCAAGTAGGGAAAGAAGTTGATATTTTAGTAGAAACCCCCAATTTGATAAAAGCCTTTGAAGTGAAATCCTCGATGACGATGTCTAAGGATTTTTTCAAAAATCTAAAATATTGGAAATCTCTTGCCAATGAAAAATTGCAATCAACAGAATTTGTGATTTATGCAGGAACGCAACGAATGAAGACGCAAAGTGGAGAATTTATTCGATTGGAGGATTTAGAGGGGGTTTTATAAATAGAATCTCGGTCTGAACTAAGATTTTTGAGATTGTGATTCCAGTATAAAGTTCTAATTGATGAAAACAGATAATAAAATATTAGTTTCAGAAGGAAAAACCAATGTTGAGGAAGTATTGGGAATATCTTTTTGTGCTTTAATATTCGTTCTCTTTTATACGCAAGCAATTGTTGAAACCAGTTGGTTTGTTTGCGTGATTTCATTGGTATTCTTTGCTGTCGCCGTTGGAGGATTTTCGGATAGTTTTAACAAAGTGTACTATTTTTCTGAGAACAATATTGTTATAACTGACCATAACGATGATTTTATTGGTGAGATTTATTACGCTGATTCAACTGTATTTTGGAATGAGTATGTTGAAGAGTCAAAAGGAA
The DNA here is from genome assembly GCA_013298805.1 of Cytophagales bacterium. Classification (GTDB taxonomy): domain Bacteria; phylum Bacteroidota; class Bacteroidia; order Cytophagales; family Spirosomataceae; genus Arcicella. The sequence continues at coordinate 37,500 of JAAFIU010000012.1, forward strand.
GAAAAAACTACTTTTTAATTATTATATCAGAGAATAATAAAATTGTTATCAGTAAAAAGAGATATAAAAATTATGATGAAATAGTTGCCTATTTTAATGAAAGCGGATTACAAAAAGACTCAACTTTGAAGAATGGTTATCTGAATGGGAAGGCAGAATTTTATTCCAAATTGGAAAATAGCATTTCATCAGTTTCTTTGCTTTTAGTTCTTTTCTTATTAATAACTTTTGGATTTATTGTTTCGGGTAAAAAAGATACAGGAGCAAAAGTATATTTTACAGGAAGCATTAAGAATATTGGTGGCACTGGATCAAAAAAGTCAAAACTTTACTTAGAGCTACAAAATTATCCGTCAGTTGAGTTCATAATTAACCATGATATTAGCTTTTTCCAATCCTATAATTACTATAATGGAAACAAGATTTATACAAATTTGAATAAGAAGATAAGAATAGGAATATCAAAAGATGAATACGACTGGAAGACGAAGAATAAGCTCGTAAGATGTTTAAATGTAATAGATAAGAATCGTTGGGATATAGAAGAATACAAGATGTTGGAATAATGATGATAAGTGTTGCAAACAGATTTAAGTCCCACATTTACCAAGAACTGAAAATTAATAAAATTGAAAACGACTACTTTCAAATACAATAAACCCTTCCAATTAGAAGCAGGAGGTATTTTGCCAGAAATTGAGTTGGCGTATCAAGCATTGGGAGAAATTAATGACGATTGCTCAAACGTTGTGTGGGTATGCCATGCCTTTACGGGTTCTCAGGATGTGGAGGATTGGTGGCAAGGTTTGGTGGGGCGTGGTAAATTATTTGACCCTGATAAACATTTTATCATTTGTGTCAACGTTTTGGGTTCGCATTATGGAAGTACAGGGCCACTTTCGGTAAATCCAGCAACGGGCGAACCGTATTTTCATACATTCCCTTTAATTACGATTCGAGATATTGTTAATTCATTTGATTTACTGCGTGAACACTTGGGCATTCATCAAATTTATACGTGTATTGGTGGGTCGTTGGGTGGTCAACAGTCGGTAGAATGGGCAATTTCTCAGCCTGATTTGATTGAAAATCTGATACTTATTGCCACAAATGCACAACACTCTCCGTGGGGAATTGCCTTTAATGAGTCGCAAAGAATGTCAATTGAAGTTGACCCAACTTGGACAGAAAGTCACCCCCAAGCAGGTATCAAAGGAATGATGGCAGCAAGGGCAACGGCGTTGATTTCTTATCGAAATTATGAAACCTATCAGGTAACGCAAGCCCGAAAAGACGAACCTTTGGGAAAGTCACACCGTGCCATGACTTACCAACGTTATCAGGGTGAAAAATTAGCACAGCGTTTCAATGCGTTTTCGTATTATGTACTCTCGCAAGTGATGGATTCGCAGGATGTGGGGCGTGGTCGTGGCGGAGCAATTCAGGCATTATCACAAATAAAATCTAAAACATTGGTGATGGGCATTAAGTCGGACGCTTTGTTTCCGATAAATGAACAAGCATTTTTGGCAAAACATATTCCAGGTGCAACTTTCCAAGCATTAGATTCTTTATACGGACACGATGGCTTTTTGATTGAAAGTCAATTGATTACAAAGGCGATAAAATTATGGCAGAAATTTGTCAAATTTGATGTCAATCCGATGTATGATTTTTTTAAGGGGTTGGAGAGAAAAGGCGAAGCAGTGATGTAACCCGATGCTTCCGCATCGGACAATGATACCGATGTCGAAACATCGGGTTACAATTTAAAATGCCGAAGACTTCGTCCATGCCAAGTTTTCGGATTATTAGTATGTAAACGCATCAACCCAACATAAACGAGTAAACTACTGAAAGTACCGATTACAGCACCTCCCAGTATGTCTTCGGGAAAATGTTGAAATAAATAACACCGTGAATAACCTGCTAAGCAAGCCAAAATAATAAAGAGAAATCCCCAGTTTTTATTTTTGACAAAAAGGGTAAGCATCGTAAAAATGGCAAAAGCCGTGGTGGTATGTCCCGATGGGAAACTTTGATGCACATTGATTATAACGCCATCAACGTAATGCCAAGTTAATTTTAAGCCTTTGAAAAAAGCCATTGGTCTGAG
>JAAFIU010000235.1 GCA_013298805.1 Cytophagales bacterium
AGCTGTGGTCGTCAAGGATGCTTGGACAGTAGAAAATAATATGCTCACACCAACCATGAAAATCAAGCGAAATGTTGTTGAAAACTATTACAAAACCAAAGTTGAAGCTTGGGATGAGTTAGAAGAGAAAGTGATTTTTGAGTAAAAACTCAAACAAAATAGTGATAATATATGCCCTTTTATAGATTACGACATAACTTATTAGAAGTAAAATTTAGTAATTCGGCTCAACATCCCGAAAGTTTAAAACTTTCGGGATGTTATTATTCCAATAAGTTATGTCATTCTCTATAAACGTCGTCAAACGCTTGAAAGGGCTTGTTTTATTTTCCTCCATCAATTCTGTGGACACCCTCCGCCAATTTTCACTTCAAAAAATCCACCTTGTTTTACTTCCATATTGGGTTCTAATAAAATGTATTGTTCGGCTGTGTAATTAATATGTTGAATGGCATCTATCGTCGTGGCAGTATTGGCTTTTATCCAATCGCTGGAATAGATTTGTTGGCTTGTCCCTAATTTGGTACTTTTTATCTGTACTGCCGATGCACAGTCGGGTGGTAAAGCTACTATTTTGGCAGTTAAGTCGATATTACAGTTGCCTTGATTATACCCAAAATTATCTTTCAACACCTGATACTTAGGGGCTGGCGTAACGCTTGTGTCTTGAAAAATATCTTCAATATGTCCCCACGAACCATAACGAGATTCCCTCGGCCCAGTCAATTCATAGGCAACAGCATGGGTTGTTCCTCCGTAACGACGTAAGGAATCTATCATTTCTTGGTACAAGGTTTTAATTTGTGGGTCTATTTGAGCTTGATACAAAGCCGCTTGAAAAGGCTCAATCGTTGGATTAGAGGTCATGTGTTGCCCTCCTTCATAGTGTGCGATTGGTTTTCCGTATAACTGTGCCAGTCGATAGGTTTGATGGATATTTGGAAAAAATGCTCGCATGGAAGTTCGGGTACAGTTAATGACATCCGTGGGTGTAGCAGCTGCCCCCAAAGCCCTAAGATTATCCAAGCACATACCACTATAGCCAAAATAGAACGTCGGTGAAAATACGTCAAACTCTCCCTTTGCCTGAGCCAACATTTCCTCCGAAACAAAAGGAAAACCCACTTGGGTTGCCAACACTCGTTTTACCCGATTGGTTTGTCCTGCCCATTCTTGATGCCAAATTCTGAAGGCATTTAAGGCTCTTTCGGCATAGTTTCTAGGATAACTAATATTCTTATTTCCATGATTAACGACCCAATCCGCTTGCGAAAATATCCAGTTCCAAACTTCATTGGAATATTCGAGGTAAACCTTTATATTGGGTTTTAATCCATAACGAAATAAACGAGCCATTTGGAGAATATAATCGTCGCTTGCCTGATGGGGAACATTAATCCAAATGTCTTTATTTAAGGTATTGGCTAATAAAATGATGTATTCGTAAGACACTCCGTTTCGCATCGTTTGGGAACGGTCGTTAGGCTTAGGTCTATCGCTCCAATTGACTAAGGTACTACCATTGGTCAACTGCCAATTCATAAATCGAACGGGGTTAAAACGGCATAATTTATCCAAAAATTCAGGAGTAAAAGGTTCTGTTACATAGTTATTTTCATAAGCAACAGGCACTAATCTGAAGTTTTTTAGATGATTACCTTGATAAGAAGAATCAATGTCAACGTACAAATTATCAATCCCTTGCACCCTAATTGGTACTCGTCCTTGCGTTGCTCCTGGCAACATCTGAAACGTTCCTCTAAAATAAAACTTACCTCCGCCCTCATATAAAAAAACGTAATCGCCCATCGGTAAATGCCCTCCTGCCGATAACATAAAACGTACCCGTTGCCAACCTTTGGAAGTCATCGCTGGCACCACCGTTGGGTAGCCTTCTGTATCGACTGCCAACTCGTTGGCTACTTCTGAGTTCCACTCGCAACAGGTAGTCGCATTGAAAGTTAGCAAACCGCTATCGGTTGTTTTCATGTAATCTTTAAAAGGTCGTCCTTTATCCCAATAGGTTAGTCCTTCCACTCCCATTCCAAATACAATGGGTTTTACATTGCTTTGTAGGCTCGGACAGTTAGCGGTATCCGCAGGAATTTGTACATGAAATTCATCCTGACAACCGTATTTTCCATTTGCTCGGATGGTATAAGCCCCAACGGGTAAGTTTGAAAAACGACTGTTTGCATAAGGATAACTTTGCCCGTTAGCCCCCGTCATGGTAAAAGTGGGCGAATAGTTTCCTGCATTCATGCGGATAATTCCCCCTCCACTTCCATCGCATTTGGCAAAAGCTTCGGGTGTGGGGGCAGAAAGACAGGAGATGATTCCATCTTTATTACTTACCAATACATCTTTCGTCATGGAGTTCGACGAACCGCAGTTATCCGTTACTTTTAAACGAGCATACAAAACGCCTGTATTCTGAAACGTATAAGTCGTTCTGACTCCTGTGCTAGTACCGCCATCGCCAAAAGTCCATTCATAATTGGTTAAATTCCCGTCCGAATCGCTCGAAGCCGAGGCATCTAACGTGACGGTCAAGGGAGCTTTTCCCGTCGTATCTGAAATAGTAAATTTAGCAGAAGGCAAGCCATTTTCAGCAACCGAAGTATTGGGGGCGACACAGCGGTAAGTATCCGAAAAACGGATTTCATCTAATAAAAAATTAGCGGGGTCATAGTCGCCATAAACCCCAACACTTCTAAATCGGAAAGGTGTAGGCGTTGTTAGGGTTAAGGTTGGCGATGAGGTTGGGCTACCCACACTACCCAATGCACTTGGATTGATGTATAAATTAATCGTGGTTGCATTGGCTAAAAACTGAAATTGCATGACCACAAAAACGGGAGTCGTTGCTACGATGGGTACGTTGGTTCTATAGTAAGTATCATTCAACCGTAAAGTCCAATACCGCACCCCATTGACTGCTGAATTGCTTGCTCCAAAATAACCAAACAATGCTCGCATATTAGAAGGATAAGCAGCACCTTCATACCACGGCACATTGCTGTCGTGAAAACCCATCCAGACTTGTTCGTCGTTATTTAATTTTTTCTGAAACATAAAACTCGTCCAGAGCGTCGTATTGGCAGCCGCAATCATTCCTCCTGAAACATAATTGGCTAAATTTCCTGTAGGACTCACGTCAATGGCTCGTCCAAAGCGTTTCCAATGATGTCCGCCCGCAAAGGCATTCCCATTGATTTTTAAGTCATTATAATGAATCAAATTATTGCTTGCTTGATAACCATCGGCATCTTCGTTTTGAGTTTCCCACACCCCTGCCCAACCTGTGCCATCTACTTGATTCCGCATGGTTTGCCCCGTGGGATAATTGAAACCTTCGTATAAAATGGGAGTACATCCGCAATTGGTTTGGGCATGAAACACAGTAGGCAATAAAGAAAAGTAAAAGAGGAGGATAAATAAAAATAATGAATGGCGTGTTTGGGTCATGATGCAATGAAAAGAAAATTCTGTATCTTTTAAATTATACAAAGATACAGTTGTTCCTCTATACCAAACTACGTTTTGTTGACGTTTTATGTCCCATCTGTAATACAAAAACCTTTTCTTCATGAAGCGGTATAAACTCACGAAAAAAAATACACTACAATTAAAAACAAAAACGTCGGTAAAGATTAAACTTTGCCGACGTTTTTGGTAAGTGATTAAAACAAAAATATCATTAATGACCGCCTCCACTCATAACAACCTCCTGATTTTCAGACATCTTCCCCGACTTCATTAATAACGTAGCTCCTGCTGCAATTAATAATAAAACGCCTGCAAAAGTAACGGCTTTACTTGGGTCATTATTCAAGAAAGTTCTTAAAATATAGCCAAAAGTAAGCGTCTGAATCAACATCGGCACAACAATCATCATGTTGATAATTCCCATATAAACGCCATAACGTTCTTTGGGAATAGAAGATACCACCATCAAATACGGAATACCCATCATACTTGCCCAGCCAATACCAAAACCCGTAATAGCAGGGAAAAGTAAATATTTATTTTCAATCATCGAAAACGCCACAAAACCCAATCCTGCCAATAATAAACAGAAAGCGTGTACTAATTTTGGCGAATATTTTTTTGCAAAATAAACCAAACTAAAAGCTACTAAAAACATCACGATATTGTACCACCCATTTACCAAGCCAGTCCAACTTACGGCTTCACTATACAAATCTGGATTATCTTTTGGCGTGGCATGAAAAACCGTCAAAGCAATACTTTTTGACGAGTTTTGCCAATAACAAAATAAGGCATACCATTGAAATAAGTAAACCAAAGCTAACTGCCACATTACTTTTGGCATATCTCTAATGGCAGTGAAAATATCCGTAAATGGAGAGAATACATTAAGTGGAGATGCTTTCATTTCTGCCAATTCTTCATCACTTGGTGGAATTTCGGGTGTGGTTTTGGTACTCCACCAAATAGAACCAATAGAACAAACTGCCCCCAAGAAAAACGACGCATACACCCACGTAGGCAATGCACCCGTTTTACCAATAAAAATCAATGGGAAAATATACAAGGAAAGGTTTGATAATGTTTGACCTAAACCCGTAAAAAAACTTTGTGCTTGAAAACCCGTTGGCTGTTGCGAAGCATCTAATTTATCCGCAATAAAAGCACGGTATGGCTCCATGGCGGTATTATTTCCAACGTCCAAAATCCACAACAAACCCGCAGCCATCCACAAGGAACTACTAAAAGGATAGATAAACAAAGCCAAACTACACATTAAAGCTCCTACTAAAAAGAAGGGTTTTCTACGTCCAAAACGTGGCGACCAAGTTTTATCAGATAATGCTCCAATAATAGGCTGAACCAAAAGACCTGTCATTGGACCAGCTAAATTCAGGAAGGGAATATCGTCGGGATTTGCCCCTAAGAAGTCATAAATCGGGTTAACGGCACTTTGCTGGAGTCCAAAACTATACTGAATGCCAAAAAAGCCAACATTCATATTAATAATTTGGGAAAAAGTTAAGCGGGGTTTTAACATAAGTTCTGTATAATAAAAATGGTTAAAATTGATAGGTTTTGATAAATAGAAAGTAATTTATCTTTCAATCTTTTTACTGCTAATCTAAATATATAAAACCTAACACACAATATTACTCAATTTATTGTCTTTTAAGAAGATTAACTTTAATTTTTCTTCTCCGAAATAATTATATAAAAACATCCATCAAACCTTCAATTTGAAACCCCTATCTTTGAAGTATGCTATTCTTAACACTCTTTTTCTCTTTTTTTGTACAAAATACTCAGCCACAAATGGCTGATAGTTTGCTCGTTATCAAGCAAATCAATATATCGGGCAATCAAAAAACGAAAGTCAGTATCATTTTACGGGAATTGGATTTTGTGGCAGGTGATTCTATTAAAAAAGACGACATTGATAAAAAATTAGAACTTACACGCCGAAAACTTATCAATACAAATCTTTTTATTTCGGTAGAACTAAAAAGTGTTCACGTTGCAGAAAATCAAATAAATATCGACATCAAGTTACTCGAACAATGGTATGCTTTAGGTTACCCCATTTTTCAAATTGTTGACAGAAACTACGCCGAATGGTGGCAACGGGGAGCAAGTTTAAGTCGTACAACTTACGGTATTGACTTCATTCATGCCAATTTTAGAGGGCGAGCCGAAAAGATAAATATTAGAGCTGAATCGGGGTTTACGCAAAGAGTGGAGTTAGGCTATCGAATTCCTTATATTGATAAGGCTCAAAAAACGGGTGTAGGTTTCAGTTTATCCTATATTACCAATAAAAATTTGGCATTTAAAAGTCTAAATGATACCTTATTTTATTTTAAAAATTACGAACAAGTATTACGAAAGCGTTTTTCAGGGGCTATTTACCTTCGCAAACGCTATGGATTTTATGATAATCATTTTTTAGAATTACGCTATAATAATAATGTTATCGCAGACACTATCAGTAAACTAAATCCTGATTATTTTCTAAATGCTCGAACAAGCCAAAAGTATCTGCAATTGAGTTATTATTTCAATCACGATTTTCGGGACAATGTTGCCTATCCGCTTCGTGGAAAACGTTATGAGTTCTTTATTAGTAAATTAGGATTAACGCCAAACGACGACATCAATCAATTAGAAATATCAGGGTCTTATTCTATTTATAAGCCTTTAACCAAACGTTTTTTTTACGGATTGACGCTAAAAGGGAAAGTTTCATTTCCAGAATTTCAGCCTTTTTATAACACTCGTGGTTTAGGATATTCGGGAGATTTAGTCAGAGGATATGAATTATATGTAGTGGATGGAAGTTCTTATTTTCTGGCAAGAAATAACTTAAAGTTTCAATTACTCAATAGTAAAATCAAACTCAATTTTCTTAAAATCAAGCAATTCAATACAATACCTATTGGTATTTATCCAAATATCTTCATGGATTATGGCTATGTGCAGAGTTCTTACGCCAATGAAAACAAAAGTAAATTAGCCAATCGCTCTATTTATGGTGGAGGCTTCGGTCTTGACTTTGTAACCTACTATAACATGGTTATCCGTTTTAGTTACGTACTGAATGACAGGAAGGAGAGAAATTTTGTATTTGGTATTGGAAGGGAGTTTTAAGACAAGTCGTAAAATTAATTAATTCAGTCACACTTTCATCACTCAGTCACTCTCACGACTCAGTCCCATTCTCATCACTCAGTCACTTTCTCACTCTCTCTTGACCGTTATAAAAGACAAAAGGGAACGTTAAAAACATCCCCCTGTGCAAATTAATAGTTCTACACCTATTATCTTAAATATTTTGATTGGTTGGTCTTAAAAACATGGGGCAATACAGATTGCCCCTGTTTCCTAAATACCTAACCACTAATTTCGTTT
>JAAFIU010000313.1 GCA_013298805.1 Cytophagales bacterium
AGAAAAGTATTAGCTGACTTAGCAATGAACCACCCAGAGGCGTTCAAAGCAGTAGTAGCACAAGTAAAATAGAAAAATTAGAGCGGTTCAATTGAATCGCTCTTTTTTTGTTTATGCCACGAAGACCCAAAGGTTATGGGTTATTATCTTAGAGCCTTCGTGACTAATTCAATAGATTTTCAAATTTATCGGGTAATTACACAAATTATAATAAATTGGAAATAAGCTTTTTATCAATTTTCCAATCACCCATACTTAAATGCTTACGTTTCTATAACCTTCGTTTTTAGCCCCACCCATTTGCATTCTTCTGCTTTTCCAAAAAGATAAACGTCTATGGTTATTTCTCCAACTTTAAAAAGTTGAATATCTTTCGTTTTTTCTACCAAAAGATTTTTTAAGGTTAGGCTATCAGTTGCCCATTTTTTTTCATCATCACCAAACCAATCTTCAACTTTGATGAGGGGCTTGAAAAAAGTTTCAAAATCCATCTCTGAAATATTGATTTCGGGGCGAATACCATTGAAAATCCTAAAATTAGCTTGAGAAACCTTTTCATTGGTAGAAAGCTCCATTTCAAAATACTCAATTTTCTCATCAGATTCTGATGGATATAACAAATCTGATATTAATACTTGAATTTGTTCTTTTAAAAAAAAAGAAGTTGATTCTTGTGACTCTAAGGGTGTAATGTCTGTCATAAACACGCAATTTGAAATAAACGTTAATTATTCCTTGAAATTAGAAAAAGTCTATCTATTATTGCATTTAAAATTGAAAAATAACCAAAATAACAGAAGAAAACCATGTTAGAACAATTAATGGGTCTAATTCAAGACCACTCACAAGACGCAATCGTTAATAACCCTGCCATCCCTAACGAACACAATAATGATGCAATGCAAACTATTTTAGGGGCTATTACAGGAGGAATGCAACAACAAGCTCAAAGCGGTCAAGGTGGATTAGCTGGATTAGCTGGTCTTTTAGGTGGGCAAGCTGGTAACGGTGGTGCAGGCTTAATGTCAAACCCAATCGTTGCTGGAATCGCACAACAAGCTATTGGTGGATTAATGCAAAAATTTGGAATGGGTAACGGAGCTGCTGCTGGAATTGTTTCTCAAGTTCTTCCAGGTGTTTTAGGTTCAATGATTTCTAAAACTAACGACCCTAACGATAATTCATTCAACATGACTGACATTATGGGCGTTATGGCTGACGGAAAAGTAGATATGTCGGATGTGATGAATATCGCTGGTAAATTTATGGGCGGTGGACAACAAGGTGGAGCAGGTGGCTTAGGCGGTCTTCTTGGCGGTTTATTCGGAGGAAAATAAGATTTTTTGACCATATTTAAAGTGGGGTAAACAAACGTTTACTCCACTTTTTTGTTATAGTAGCACAGGTTTTAACCTGTAATATATTTGTAACCTTACAGATTGGAAACCTGTCCTACCTTTATGAAACTACCGATTTACCTTGATTATAACGCTACCACACCCGTTGACAAACGAGTTTTAGAAAAGATTTTGCCTTACTTTACAGAGCATTTTGGTAACGCCGCCTCTCGCTCACATTTGTACGGTTGGACTGCCCAAGAAGCCGTAGAAAACGCTCGTCTGCAAGTAGCAGATTTAATAGGAGCGGAGGCAAGAGAAATTGTTTTTACGAGTGGAGCAACCGAAGCTAATAATTTAGCAATCAAAGGTTTGTATGAATTGTATTCTGATTTTAAGAATCACATCATTACCGTTCAAACGGAACATAAAGCCGTGTTGGATGTCTGTAAACATTTGGAAAAATCAGGTTGTGAAACGACTTATTTACAGCCGGATTCGAGCGGATTAATTTCTTTAGAACAAATTGAAGATGCTATTCGACCAGAAACTTTTTTGATTTCGGTGATGTACGCCAATAACGAAATTGGAACATTACAACCAATCAAGGAAATTGGAGCATTGTCGAAAAAACGTGAAATACTTTTTCACACGGATGCTACCCAAGCGGTTGGAAAAATTGATATTAATGTTGATGATGACCATATTGATTTATTGAGTTTGTCAGGACATAAACTATACGCTCCCAAAGGAATTGGTGCTTTGTACGTTAGAAAAAAATCAAAAGCGAGTCAATTGATTGCTCAAATGGATGGAGGTAAACACGAAAGAGGTTTTCGTTCTGGAACATTGAATGTAACTGGAATTGTTGGTTTGGGCGAAGCTTGTGAAGTGGCAAAATATGATTTATTGTCTGAAAATCAGAAGATTAGCATTTTAAGAGATAAATTAGAACAAGGAATTTTACAAAATATTACTGATGTTCAAGTCAATGGAAATATTGAAAACCGTTTGCCAAATTTGGCTAATATTTCTTTCGGTGGTGTTGATGGCGAAAATCTTTTGATTTCATTTCGTGATATTGCGGTTTCGAGTGGTTCTGCTTGTACTTCTGCTACCGTCGAACCTTCTTATGTGCTGAAAGCCATTGGTTTGGATGATAATTTGGCTTACGCCACCATTCGTTTTAGTTTGGGAAAATATACGACTGAGGAGGAAATTGATTTTACGATACAATACGTAAAAGAAGTCGTGGAATCACTTAGATAAACTTACCAATTTGTCGCAAACTTTGGACATTGTGAGCCGAAGCAAAAACGTCGATAAATGGCATAGCAGCAGCCATTCCTTGTACATTGGGCGAAAATTTTGGATTACCTGCGAGTGGGTTTAGCCAAATTACTTTCCGTGATTTTTGCTGAATGGTCTGCATACTTTCTTTCAGAATTTCAACATTACCAACATCCCAACCGTCGGATAAAATCAATACAATAGTTTGTTTATCAAGTAATTGCATTGAAAAATCATCGGTAAATTGTTGTAAGGATAAGCCAATTTGTGTGCCACCCGACCACCCGACCACATGATGCGAAAGTTCTCGCATGGATTCTTGAAAAGTCTTATTTTTTAAATCGTGGGTAATTCTTTGTAGTGAATTGCTAAAAACAAAAGTTTCGATTTGGCGATAGACCGATTGAAAGGCAAAAATGAACTGAATCAAGAAAGCAGAGTACAAATCCATTGACTTACTCACATCACAAAGCATTACCAATTTTAGGCGGTTTTTCTTGGGCTTTTTATGGAGAATATGAATCAATTCGCCACCTGTTTTAAGGTTTTTTCGGATGGTGTTTCGGAGGTCAAAAAGTTTATGTTTGTTGGTTTTTAAATGCCTTCTATTGGTACTGATAGCCAATGATTTAGAAATTTCTTTGATGATTTGCATTACTTCTTCCAACTCATCGTCTGGAATGGTTGAAAAGTCCTTTTCCGTCAGACTTTCACCCACTGAATAACTTGCAATTTCTTGTTCTTCTTCCGATTTTTTGCCATTAATCCACGATTTTAAATTATTGAAAGTAGCTTCTTGTTGGGTTTGCTTACGCAGTTTAGCCTCCTCCGAATCCTTAATTTTTGAGTCAATTGCTTTTTCTAATTCCTTCCAATAATCATCAAAAAGACGGTCAAATTTTTGGAGATTTTGAACATTTTTGACCAAAACTGTTCTGAGAGCATCTTTAAAATTATCTTTCTCCTCAAAAGAAATAACACCCAAAGCCTCCAAAGCCAAAGCCTCCTCTTGTACGCCCACCGTGAAAGCGTGTCCACGTAAAAAGCGACAAAAAGCAATGACATTTTCGGAAAGAGATGTTTTTCTTTGAATCATTTGGGGATGCTTTATTTTTTATCAATTTACAAAAAAAGCTCCTAAAAATTGATTTAAGAGCTTTTTTGTTTTGTTAGCGGATTTGAAATTATTTTTATCAAAAGTTCGAGATTGTCCTTTGGAACATCTCGAACGCCATCTTGTAAATCAAAACAAGGAGGTTAAATCATTTTAAATTTGTTTATTTTCCAATATATCTATCATGAAATGCTCTTCAATGATTTTAATCTCCTCAATGCTCAATCTTGTATTGGGGTTATTAACCACATTTATACCATGTACTGCTAAAACGTTTACAATAGTAGAAGTTCCAATTCCTATTTTTTTTGCAATAATTGATAGACGCATCGTGAAAGGACTTGAAATATAATGATCTATATATTCAGGTACTTTTCTGCTTTTATCTTCTAAATCATTAATCCGTTTATTAATATCTTGTAGATAGTTAAGTATTATTTCTGTATCAGCAGAAATTGTTTTATTTTCCAAACGAGCAGGTTCGATTGATAGTAGAGATATTAATGAATTTATTTCATTACCTTTAGATTCATATGTATTTAACAATGTCGATGCAATAGTATCAATACTTGATTCAACATTATCAATTCTCAGGAGTTCATCATATTCAATATCTCTAAAACCTTGAATGTCGAATATTCTATTAGTTTTATTATCCTTAATTAGTGTTATGGGCAAATTGAATGCTTGCCTAATCCCTAATTCATATAATACATTGGGATTTCTTCCACTAAGGTCACAAATCGCCATATCAGCCGAAGTAATATTCTTTATAATGTCAAGAGCGATAAAATTTGTATTTAAAATATCATCAGCACGAATTGGTACAAATCCTGCTTTTTCACAGGCAGGTTTTATTAAATACTCATAAACTCTTTTAAAATGCCCTTCTGGATAAGGAGGAAAATCACTTATGGGCATAATAACAAAACACGATCTTTTAATGTCAGTCATCTTAAATTTTTTATTTTACATAATAAACTTTATTAGGATAATTTGATTATTGAAATTTTTGGGACAAACCAACACGATATTTTGTATAAATATTGTGATAAACTATACAGACATCAGTGGCTGTCCCAAAAAATTTGTGGCTGTTAC
>JAAFIU010000091.1 GCA_013298805.1 Cytophagales bacterium
AGACGGTTGAATTAAAGTGATGTGTCATTGAATTACGGGTGTTTTTAGTTTGTAAAAATGTTGCATTGTACATAACGGTTATTATTCTACCCATTTTTAAAAAATCACATACCCTAAATAGGGTAAATATGTTAAAGTTTATTTTACCAAATTTTTCTAATGTGTTGAGAATCAATTTATTGGATTTTTTAGGCTCATTTAGCCTAAATTTATGGCATCGAATCGGTATGATTTTTGTTATTTATAATGTGTTATTTCGGTTGATATTTACTAATAACCGTTATGGTCATTTATAAAAAAAATACCATGCAAGCCACTCCCCTACCCCATCACTATCTGAAAAAGACACCCCCCTCAGTATAAAATAATAAAAACGCCTTAATGCAGTCGAGCATTAAGGCGTTTTTATTAATACGCAGCTAAACATCTAAAAGAGTCAGTTTTCTAATATTCCCTAGTGCAATTTAGTTTTTTGCACATTTTTTGTACTTTTTAATGACATTTTTTACGTAAAAAATACACATTTTAAATACATTTTCTATATTTGCACAAAAAATGACTTAGATGAAAATCGCTGTTACAAATTTGAAAGGAGGCGTAGGTAAAACCACAATCGCCATAAATCTTGCCGTCACGCTCACACAGCGCGGCAAAAGTGTCTGCATTATTGATACAGATAAGAATCAAAATTCAGCCGTCGAATGGTCAATGTGCCGAGGTGAAGACCGCGACACAATACAGGTTTTTTCCATCGAGACCGACCAAATAAAAGTTAAAACTTTGAATGATTTGGAAAAGAAATTTGATGTATTGATTTTAGATGGTACGCCACAAATTTCAGAATTAGCCAGTCGAACAATCGTAGTGAGCGACGTTATTCTGATTCCTATTTCGGCAAGCCTCTTTGATTTTAGAGCCTTTGAGAAATTTTTAACCTTATTGGAAGAAACCGACAAAAACCGAATCGCCTTGGGGTTAGACGGTGTGAAATCTTACATCGTTTTGAATAAGATAAACGAACGGGCCAATATCTCAAATGAAATTATCCGAGGCTTAGAAAAATACGACATTCCGATTCTAAATACAAAATTGGGCAATCGTACCGCTTATGCAGAGACCGCCTTAGACGGCATCGGCGTAACCGAAGGCAAGGACAAAAAGGCGAGTGATGAATTTAATAATTTAGTCACCGAAATTGAACAAATCTTATTCTAAAACAAGAATTACGTGTTTTTTGTAATTATTTTGCACAAAAAAGGTACAAAAAATACGTAAAAAAAGTACAAAATCATAAATCATAACATGAAAGACCGTTTCACACCGAAAAAAGCCGCGCCCGAAAAAGACCCTGCGGACATCATCGCCGCAAAGCAACACGGCACAATTATTACCCCAAACATCGAAAATACGGAGGGGGTATCAGACGACAAACACCGCGTCAGTTTGAATCTACCAACTGCCATATTTGAAACGGTGAAAACGAAGGCTAAAACGAAAGGCTTGACTTTGACCGCTTATCTGATTGGCTTAATCAATAAGGAAATTGAAAATGTGTAGTTTTTACACATTTTTTGTAATTTTTTTGTATTAAAAACACACAAAAAATGTGTAAAAATATGGAACTGCCTGTTTTAAAACTCAAACGAGGCTTAGATACTGAGGGGGTATCCAAGCCTCGTTTGAGCTTGTAAGAAATGTGTATTCAAAAAAAATGAAGGCGTGAAATCGGTTACAATAACTTGAAAAAGAATTTGTGGCGACATTCGGGCTAGAAGCATACGCGCTTCCGAACTATCAGAAAAACATTAAAACTCTGATAGTTGTAAAATGAGTTGTTTTAACTATGAAAACAAATGCACCTTTTTCATAGTTTTAAAATTGGTAAAAATGCGTAAAAAAAGCACAAAAAATGTGCTTTTTTTACGCATTTCTGAATAGAATCGAGTTTTGTGATTTTTTGTGATTTTCTAAGAAAAAAATAGGGCTTTATTTTTATTTTAAACCGCCAAAAAAAATATTACCTATAATCACCCGACTTTAACACAATAATCGCTTAAAATAAAAATAAAAATGCCGAAATCGCAAAAGAGCAACAAACAAGTATTGTTTTTTTATAAAACCTAAAATTTTGAATTTTTCAAAAAACATCAACATTTTTTTTTTTTGCTGATGTTTTTTAAAATGTTTTTTATTGTTTTTTAGAAGCCCCATAACTTATTGATTATCAATAAAATGCAAAGGAATTATCAAACCACAGAGGGGTATTTATCAAACTCCAGAGGGGTATTTATCAAACCACAGAGGGGTATTTATCAAACTCCAGAGGGGTGCATAAAACTATTTTATAGAAAGTTTGATATAAATATATTTTTATTTATAATGTTTAGCATTTTGAGCCTTTTTTTCACCTTGAAAAAACAATATCAATTTTTTGGCGATGCCCATAAGAAAGTTCAGAGGGGTACAAAAAAGGCAACGATAATTTTCCTATCTAGTTCGTATTAAAAAAAAATAACTAATGATATATCTCATTGATTATTAATTACTTAGTGAAAAAGAGGTGTACGTATCAAACCACAGAGGGGTTCATAGAAAATAGTAAAAAAGTAAGCGTAAGAAAGTCCAAAGGGATTAGACTTTTATGTAAAATATTGATTATCAATTGATTATAAAATTTAAGTAACGCTTTAAGTTAAGAAAGTTCTTACCAAAACAGTTTTATATAAAACTCCAAAGGGGTTAAAAAAAAACATAAACAACTGATTATCAAATATTTATGTTAATTTAGCTGAAAATAACATTTTTATTTATAAAACTTATTTATTAAAAAGTTTTATAAATAAAAATATTCATCCTACTTTGCACCCAAAACTAAGACGTTTTATTATCTTTAAAAAAACGAAGCCATGCCGAAAAAATCACAATCGGAAATTATTGCAGAATTGCAACATAATTCAGAGGCGGTTATTCTCAACAACCCATTATCTGCGCCAAAATTTATTAGAAAGTTGGGGAAAAAAACACAAATGTCGTTGACTGAAATTTATACACCCAAACTATTTTATGACATTATTTCGAGGATTACGCCTGAACATTTGCAGATGTTTGAGGAGGGCAGAGATGTTGTAACGCTTACGTTAAACATAGGAGAATTTTTGAAATCCACAAATACAGGAAATTCAAAAAGTTTATACCGTCATGTGATTGATTGTATAGATTTGCTACAAACAACCCAAGTAAAGTGGAAGGAAGGGGATAGTGAAATGGGTACTGCTATCATTACACATTACCAATATTTTCCCAATCAAGGAAAAATCGAGGTTGTGCTTTACAAAGAGTTTGTAAAACAAGTT
Source organism: Cytophagales bacterium (assembly GCA_013298805.1). GTDB lineage: Bacteria > Bacteroidota > Bacteroidia > Cytophagales > Spirosomataceae > Arcicella. The sequence continues at coordinate 3,354 of JAAFIU010000091.1, forward strand.
GTCTCGGTTACTCAAAATGAACATTTTAGTTTTCTTAAACGGTATTTGTATCAATTACGGAATGCTCAAGCTATAAAGCTGTTTCCTTTTTTCGTTAGTTGGCGCAATAGAGGCATGGTAGAAATTGAATTAGAAGCCTTTAAGAAAAAATTTAGTTGCGATACTGAGGGGTATAAATTTTTCAATAATTTGAGGCAAAAGGTATTAGAACCCGCCATTGCAGAAATTAATGAAAAAACCAATTTGCACATTACTTATAGTCCTTTGGGCGACAATTTAGACGGTATTCGACCGCGTGTGAGAGGTTTACAATTTTTTATTCAAGAGCAACAAAAGCAAAAAGTGTTGCCGCAACAAACGCATACAGTTGTAGAGCCTCAAAACCTTGATGCAGCTATTTTGGATAATTACTACGAAAAGATTGCCGATTTTTGGGGTGTCGAGAAATCCGTTTTTTTTAGCACAACAATCGGAAAATCTGAAACAGATATTCAAACAGCTATCGAATACACGAAGGCGCAAGTGAGGTCAGGTAAGGCAGACAGACCTGCGGGGGTCTTTATTGATGCGCTGCGAAAGGGCTACAAAACGGCTGAATTAGCTAAAAAAGAAACGGCTGAAAAGAAGGCGAAGGAAGCAACTACCAAAGCTCAAATCAAGCAAGATGAACAAGAGGCTATCACGCATAAAAAGCAAAATCAGTTTGAAACCAATAAAAAAACATTGGAGAGACTTGTAGAAACAGATGCCGATTTTAAGAGAGATTTGTTAATCGCGGTGAGTGAAAACAATGTCATAAAGCGCAAATATGACTTAAATAAAACAGTGCTTGACAATATGGAAATGGCGATGATTGCGGGTGTTATTATGAATTTAGCTATTAGTCTGCGGCCTACTGATTTTAGTTAATTACACATTTTCTGTACTTTATTTGCATTAAAAATACGTAAAAAATGTGTATTTTTAATACAAATCACCTTTTGTAAACTTTAAATAAATTTGAAAATGGATAATCAATTAATACCTTTTGAGGGTAAAGAAATTCGCAAGATGTGGTACAACGAGGAGTGGTATTTTTCTGTCGTTGATGTGATTGGCTTTTTAACGGATTCAGAAAAGCCAAGCCAATATTGGCACAATATGAAAAAGCGCGATAATCAACTTTCACCAATCTGTTTAAAGTTGAAATTAGTGGGTCAAGACGGTCGTGCGCGGCCCTCTGACTGCGCGAATACTGAGGGGATGTTTCGGATTATCATGTCTGTACCTTCGCCGAAAGCCGAGCCGTTAAAATTGTGGTTGGCATCGGTGGGTAAGCAAGCGATTGAGGAGGCCGAAAATCCCGAATTAATGACGGAACGACAAGCGGCGTTGTATCGAGCGAAAGGTTATACAGAAGAATGGATAGGGCGACGTATTCAAACGATTGAAACCCGACGCGCTTTAACGGATGAATGGAAAGGACGTGGCGTCAAAGAAAACCAAGAATATTCGATTTTAACGGCGGTTATTGCAAAAGGAACATTCGGATTGACACCGAGCGAACACAAAGAAATAAAAGGTTTAGAGCGTCAAAACTTACGCGACCACATGACGCCTTTGGAATTGATTTTCACGGCACTAGGAGAGGAAGTAACGCGACAACTTGCCGTTAAAGATAATGCACAAGGCTTTAATGAAAATTTTGATGCAGCTAGTGAAGGAGGACGGATGGCAGGGAAATCAATGGATATGCTTGAATCTACGAAAAGGTTGAAAGTCGTGTCGAGCGACAACTTTTTAGGGCTAAAAGGCAATACTGACCGAGAGGCATTACTGCCCGAAGAATAACAAACAAGGCTTTAAATTCCTCACTTAGTCTAATTCATTAGATAGCATACATAAACAAAGGAAAAATATCTAAAATACGTATTTTTTGTAATTATTATGTACAAAAAATACGTAAAAAATACACATTTTTTTGATTTTAAAATTAACCTGTTGTTATTGACTGGTTTGCTCAATATTGTGTATTCATTGTCAAAAGCCAATTAGCCGCCACACCTAAACGGTTAAAACTGTTACTACGGCGTTGGCTAACTGTCTAATTAGATGATTAAGGCTAGAATAAGAAGCAAAAACCGCTTGATTAGTGAAATGATTTTTCACTGGCCAAGCGGTTTTTGTTTTATATTGGTCAAAACAACTGCTTTCTTCTCTCAAGCTCATCACTTGTTAGAAGTTCACGTATTCATTAGGTTGTGTCAACGCATTAAAAAAAAGCGTACTTTTTTTATGCGGCTGTTGGCTTATCCTTTGGTGGCTCTTTCTTGAAAAAGAAATGATAGGCAAGGAGCGCGGCGCACACGAGCAGGGCAATACCAGCAATGATACGGTATATTTTTGTTTCGCGGACACCTTCGATGGTGCGGACAAGCGGATTGTCGAAAGGACTAATTGGTAAATTTGTCATTGTCAATTTCTGCGTTTTTAAAGTGAATAATTTTAGCCATTTTTTTGGCTTTATCGGCAATTTGATACCCCGTGTCGTAACAGACGAAACACGGGACACCTTCAATTTCAGTTTGATAGGTCATGTATCGGAAGTCGTAGCCTTGTTGTTGCAAGGCGTCTTGATGCACGATTTGGCCATGCCGATACCCCCTCAGTATCGTGCGGTTTTTTGCCAATGTGTCATTGAGCGCGTGAAAATTTTGTTGCTTTTTTACCGCTTGTCGGGCTTTGAGATTGTTCGCCCAAATTTTACAGGCTTTGGAACAATAGCGGGTATTGAGGTGCTTGGCGATAAACGCCTCTTCGCAATTTGGGCAGACCATTGCGTAGTCTGCGGGAATGAATAAGGACATTTTAATTTTTATGATTTATTTGTGAAAATGAGCGTTTTGAAAATTAGTGGAAGATTCATAAAAAATTTGAATGAATGTTGAAAATGCAAAATTACGCGCATTTTTTTGATTTTTTACGCATTAGTACGCATTAATACGAATTTATTTAAAAAATGGCGTAAAAATTTATTTTTGAGTGTTTTATACTGCGTGGTGTAGCGTTGTTGAAGTCCCTAGAAGTACACTTACTGTTTCCCTACCTACCATAAGAAAAACGTTTGTTTTGGGGTGAGTTGCTGTGGTGTTTGGTTCGCGGGAAGTGTTAATTTTGTGGTCACATTTTTTGATATACGATAATAACTAATTATGAATAGTCAAACCATTTTCAGCGAAAAACGGCGTCACAATAACCAATAGAGAAAAAGAGGGCAACCTTACAGATACTTTGCTTACAGGGGCTTTTGCATTTTTTCCAAAAGTGTCTGTAAAAAACAGCTCTATACAGATTAGTTATATAGTTATGCAAAACGCCCTTTTCATAACGACACAAAGCGTGTAATAAGCCCGAAATAAGCGTGTAATGGGCCTTGTTACAATGACAGGCTTATTACACGCTTATTCGATGCTTATGACACGCTTTGAAAAAACAGACTTTCGCATACATAGCATAGCATAACATAACATACATACACGGCAAATATACGAAAGTCTGATTGTGCGGCGTCGCCCATCAATGCTGAACGACTAGCCGTTTCACCGTTTTAACGCCTTTGCCATCGGTCAGATGGATAAAATACGCGCCGCTTGCCCAGCTTCTTGTGTCCACATCGAGTGAACCCGTTTGGGCGTTTTCCAAAGCACGACGGTACATCATTTGACCCGCTTCGTTCAGAATTTCAAGGGTCAAATCCGTTTTTTGGCTTAGATTGAAGGCCAAAGTCGCCATGTCATTGGCGGGATTGGGCGACACGCTGAATTGCTGTTTTAAGCGGTTGGCTGCTTGCTGCACCGTTTCCGATTTTTTACCCCCCTCAGTATTTTCGCCTGTTTTGCCCTCGTTTGTTCCAGCGTTGGCCATTTTTTCGGCGTCCTTGGTGGCGGTCGTGGATTGGCTACCGTTGGTGTTTTGGGCTTTCATGCTTTGGGCGTCTTCGTCCATCACGACGGGCTTTTTGATGCCGACTTGCGAGGGCATGAGTGCCGACATTCGCGCCCCAATGTCACGGCGAACGGTGTAGCAGGGAATCGTGATGGAATCCGTAAATGCGCCCGTTTTTAGCAAAATACTGTCGCGGTTGTTGTTCGGATGAATCAGCACGATGGCTTTTGCTCCTGCGCGTTGGGCATTGAGACACATCAGGCTTGGGTCGCACGTACCGAGAGACATAATGACCACTTTGCCTTTTACGTCTGCCGCAATTGGTTTGTCGCATCGGTGCGTCACGACGGGCTTCATCAGCCGTTGAGCTTCAAAGGCTTGGCGCAAGCTGTCGGGCATCTTGGCGAGGAGCGACGGCGGCAAAAACGTTGTGCCGTTGCCGCCCGTTTCGACGAATGAAACGATGGTATCTTGCACCATCACCATTTCGGTCAGCAGTTCCGCGCCCGTGGTACGGGGGGCGAAAGTGGCGGGTGTGAGGCGGTATTTCGCGCCTGTGTTGAACACCGAAAGCAGTACGCTGTCAGCGCGTAAGCTGTCGGGTGTGGCTTGGGCGGTGGCATAAGCTGCACCGCAAACAAGCAGGGCAAAAGCCAAGATGCTTTGTTTTAACTGTTGCATGGGCTGGGTGATGTTAATGGGTTGAGGCTTAAAACGGGGGTTTAAAATCTTGATTAAAACCCCGTTCAAGCGCGTAATTGTTAAATGATTAAAAGAAAAGCGACCTCTCAGTATTTTGGCACTAAACCATTGATAATAAACACTTTACAGCAGTTTACGGGCGTCAAAGACGCAACGAATAGTACGTGTCGCATCGCAGATGCTCACGAGCACCGCACGTTCTTGGCAGTCGGAAGAGGCCGAGCCAGCAGGGTTACTGCGCTCGAATGTTACTGTTTCCTATCTGATTAGTTAAGTTAGGACATTTTAAGACGTAATGTTTATTATCTATACCATATTCCGTAGGAATAAGTCGCATTAAATCAAAATAGAGCATTGTTGAACCATCAACAGAATTGGATGTACTCAATTCAAACCTTAAAAAACCTGAGTATAATCTGTCATTTATACTTATGGGTTTGTAATACCTATGCAATACAGCTTTCAAATTGAATAAATGTTCTTCACAAACAAATTGACAAACAGTATTACCTATCATTTTACTGTCCGCAAAATGTGGATGAATGCCAACAATAGGATAACCAATAGCTACACTACAATCGTAGTAAGATTCTACTTGGGTAGAGTAACCTATGTCTAAATGGCATAGAGTAGTGTCCGCTCCAAGATACTTCTTAGAAATATTAATCATAAGAGCTTCGATTGAGGGCGTACAATCTCTTTTTACATCACCATTATGTATTTTTTGTATTTCACAGACCAAAGGTACTGTCAAATCATAATAATTCTTTATTAAAGAATTAAAGTAATTTTCATTATTGACTTGACAAGAAACTGCATTAAGGGACAAGAACGATAATACAATTCCCAAAAATAACTTATTCATTTATTTCTATTTTTATTGATTAGATAAATTATTTAGTAGTGACTATTATAGTTTTGGCTATCAATACTATAATTTACTTTATATTAATAGCCAAAACTTTATTACCCATGTTAGTACAAGAATTTGTTCACTATGAGTTTCTGTATTCAATTATTATTAAACGGAATTATCGGGTAGTTGGCTAGAATAACTTTTGGAAAGTTGAAAACTTTCCAAAAGTTTGACAATCAATGAGTTACATTAATTAGAATTTACATTTAGCCAACTACCCGATAATTCCGTTATTAAAAATCCTTTGAATTTTTAACACTAATTAGTCTTTTTTACACTACTGGCGACTCCCTGGAGTTGAGTTGGATATACTGTTCTAAAATCTACTCTATTAGGTACATTCATTTTTAAATCAGGTGAAACATCAACACGAGCACCAATCAGAACAGGAACTATTTTACCGCTTTCTAATTTTATTTCAAACACAGCAGTACCTATGACTTCACCTGATCCTACCGAAATCGCGGCTAATGTTGATTCAGCAGAAAAAACTGGTGGTATGCTAACGTCAAGATTAAAGGCTGCACCCTTTTCTGAGGGCGTGATTCTGGTTTGTATCTGTAAATAATTTTTATCTTTTTTCTTCGTAAAACTATAAGATGAAAAAGTTCCTTTACCGTCTGTATAATCACTACCTGCTGTAAATGTCATTCCACTATTACTTGTTGGACCAGCTAATTGAATATCTCCACTTTTATCCGCTTCAAAAGTGAGTTGAACGTCTGTATGAGTAGCATTTTCAGTTTTTCCATTTCCTTGTATGTAAGCCCCTGTTTTTCCTCTATCTCTTGCATCATTTACTGGTAACACATTAATATCTAATCCAAATTTTATGGTCGCTTTATTTTTATCTTCAACATTTTTGGTATTCGATGTAAAACTCATATTAGTACCTGCAGCTGTCGCATTCCAAGCATTATTGACCATTTGAGCAACTTGGTCTGCATTTGATGCTGGAACCATTCCTGTGGGGTCAATAAATTTAATCGGATTGTCAAAGCAATAATTATAAGGTGAATGACGCCGCATTGATTCTGCCAAAGGGTCAACTGCATTCCATCTACCAATAGCTGCATCGTACATCCGCGCCCCATAATCATTCCAATCAAGCCCAAAATCTGTTTGCAACTCTTTTCCGTTATACTGATACTTATTCTTAGCATCTGCACTTGCCCCATTCCAGTTCCCTTCCATATTCAAACCAAAGGGATAATAATGATTGATTTGGTTTATTTCCGTATTCGGGTCAATGGTATTGTTATTATTCAAATCGGCAAAGGTGACACGGGTGTTGCCTAAATGGTCTTTCAAAACATAATGATACTGCCACACCAAGCCACCTAAACCCACAAACTCCGTCCCTTCTTCTTCTGTTTTTTCACGCGGCGTGATGTACCCTTCGCTATGAGCAACGCGCTCAATTTTGTCGTCTTTGTACTCAAAATTCTCCATATAATCCCGCGTTTCCTTGATAACGCCGTTTTCCCACGTCGTTTTACGGCATTTTTTTGCTTTTATACTGTGGGGGTCTCTTTTTGAAAACAGAGAGACCCCGTTTTGTATTTTGCCCATATGTCAAGGAACGTTGTAAAAATGCTTGCAAAAAATAACTTAATACCACCTAATACCAGAATCGTCCAAAGGATAAATACGATTCTCTATCACTTTCGATAAGCCTTCAAGTTTTACTTTCTCAAACCATTTTCTATATGAAGCATAAGCTCTTTTAATTATGTCGCCTTTTACACTTGCAATTTCCCCTGTCTCATTATCTTTTAAGATGGGACTAGACATATAAAAGAAACGACACGGCTCTTTAAAAATAATTTGATTCATAATAAAAAGAGCTTCTACTTGAAGAGAATAATTATTCTCCACACCCCAATAATAATTAGGATTACAACCTTCCATACTGTAATTAGTTATGGGAATCAAACAAAGTCGTTCATCACCTTCATACAAAAGCAATTCTTTAATCAATTCAAAAGTATCAATATTAGGATAGTGTACGCTTTTATTCCAAAAAGTAGGGTAATCCATAGTATCTTTTGCTACTTCTTTTGCAACAAGTTCAATCTTAAAAAAAGTATCTTGATTTACTTTCTTGTAAAGAATCTTAAAATACGGTTGTGCTACTGCGGTAAAGCAGTAAAAAAGCAAGGAGACTAAGAAAAGAGATTTTTTCATTATTTTATTTATTTAATGATTCGACAAATTGTTTAATTTCATTTTTATCTGTAATTTTTCTAACACCTTTTGCATCAACTGTTCCTAACTTTGTATCCATAGCTTTATTACTTTCATTCTGTTTATAATTTCGTTGAAATGCTGTACCTCCTGCATAAGTTCCCATCGCTTGGTTATAGTCTAAACCAGTTTTTGTAGTCTTACAGCCATCGTCAGCAGTATATTTTCCATCGGCCCACCACTCATGTCGTGAATATCGGTATATTCCCCTTCAAGCAAACGGTCTAAATCATCGTACTTGTAGGTGTATGCCTGTTGCTCACGCCCCGCAACTTGCCAAACGACTTGCGAAATATTGCCATTATACTGAGGGGTCGCTAAATTTGACCCCTCAATATTGTTGCTCGCCTTTCAAGGAACGTTTTGCTTGGTTTGCCTTTTTTTTAGGCATGGTTAGATTAGCTCGTTCGCACGAGCTGTGTGGGCTTGGCCGCAGTCGGAAGATACCGTGCCAGCAGGTCACCATCTTATTACCGCTAAAAAATAGTAAACTACTAAAAAGGTAAATAAACCTAAATACTTCCATAAGAATTTATATTTAGAGTTGTAATACCTACCAGTTAGCGTGATAATGGCAGTAACAACAAAAAAATATTGGATTGGGTAACGATTACCGTATATGCCTACGACCGTACCAGGCTTCCAATGTCTGTGTGTTATAATACCAACGATGCAAACAAAAATGGTGCATAAACACACGATATTTACGATTTTTCTAATTATTTCCATTTTTCGAAATTAAATGTTCTATATTCAATATTATAATCATGTAAATTAATATGTTCCGAATCTGGTGAAGAATAATCCCCAGTTTTAGTGTTAAAAGTTGCACTTTGAATTCCTCTGTCAAAAGGGAATAATTGGAATCTATTTCCTTGTTTAATATCCATATTATCTCCTTCTATACCATAAATCATTTGAACGTGGTGAGCAACGTTTTCCGAATTTCTTAAGATAATAATATCGCCTTGTTTTGCTTCATTCAAGCTAATTGCCGCGGTGTTTTCTTTTCTTTGAATATCTTTCGCACCCGATGCTCCCATTACTGCATTTTGAAATGAGTTTAAGGGATTATTCCAAAGTGCAGCATCAAAACTTTGACTTCCTGTCTTCCATTGAAAAGGTAAACCACGACTTTTTGAAAAAGCCATAACTACCGCTAGTGCAAAATCTTCACACGCGTATCTGTTGCCACTTTTTTGTAACGCATCCATAAAGGAAGAGGCTATTTTGTGGTATTCTTCTATATTTTTTTTATTCCATGAGCCTTTTATTTCCCATGCACCAGTACCTTTACTTCTATTCTCTTTTTGATGCCCTGCGGCTTTGCTATTGCTATTGGTGCTTGAACCACCTGCCGCTTCAATACTATTGTTCGTAGGATTACTCGCTTTGAGCCATTGCTCATTTGTCATACCATCTGCCCCCTTGGGACCCATGCCCATAAAATCAATGTATTTAACAGGATTATTCGCAGCATAAGCGTAAGAACTTTGAAACGCATAAATGGGTGCTAATGGGTCAATTGTTGTAAAATGCCCTCTTGCTGCATCATACATTCTTGCGCCGTAATCATTCCAATCTAGCCCAAAATCTGTTTGTAACTCTTTCCCGTTATACTGATACTTATTCTTAGCATCTGCACTTGCGCCATTCCAGTTCCCTTCCATATTCAAACCAAAGGGATAATAGTGATTGATTTGATTGATTTCCGTGTTCGGGTCAATGCTATTGCTGTTGTTCAAATCAGCAAACGTAACTCGTGTATTGCCTAAATGGTCTTTCAGCGTGTAATGATACTGCCACACCAAGCCACCTAAACCCACAAATTCACTCCCTTCTTCTTCTGTTTTTTCACGCGGCGTGATGTAGCCTTCGCTATGTGCGATGCGCTCAATTTTGTCGTCTTTGTACTCAAAGTTCTCCATGTAGTCGCGGGTTTCCTTGATAATACCGTTTTCCCACGTCGTTTTGCGGCATTTTTTTGCTTTTATACTGAGGGGGTCTCTTTTTGAAAACAGAGAGACCCCGTTTTGTATTTTGCCCATATGTCAAGGAACATTTGCCTGTTTTTAGGCATAGTTAGATTAGCTCGTTCACACAAGCGCCGCACGTTTTTGGCAGTCGGAAGATGCTGTGTCAGCAGGTTACTGGGAACGAGTAAGTTTATCGCTTTTAAAGTAGATTGTTTTTTTCTTTAGAGTAATTGTATCGTTTAATATCACAAAATTAAAAAGTGCTGAATTCAAATTAAAATGCACATCAAAGACGTTATTCTGAGTGTTTAAAAAGTAATAATCACTACCGATAAGTGTATCTCGATTTTGAGCCACAAGTAACTGTTCATCAGCAATCAATTTTATGCTGACTTTTTTTGCTTTTACTTTTTTAATTACAGAAAAATTTGAGTCACATCTTTGGATTAGTGTATCACCACTGTCAAAACAAAGCATGAGAGAATAAAAGGGTTTTTCAACATTAAAACCACTTATATTTAAGCGAAATTTAAACGAATCTTTCATAGCCTCATCAAAATTTTCGGACACACTAAATTGGATTTTTTTATCAACAAATTTACTTTTGAGTAATAATTTGTTAGCATCAACGATTGACCATACTCCTTCAGAATGAGTATGTTGCCAGCCAACTCCTTTGGTGTAGCTATAGGTATTATCCTTTTTTAAAGTTACAACAATCCATTTACCGTATGAACAGTAAGTTCCTTCATTTTTCTTTGGTACTGTGCAACCATAGAAAAAAATTAGACAAATTAAATATGTGTACAGGTTATTCATGACCCACTTTTTTTGCTTGTTTTATAAATTTTCTAATTTCATCTTCTGTGGCCTCTTTTTTGAAAGGATAAACAAATTGACGATTCTCTTGCGTCATTCCAGTATTTAAGTCAACTGTTTGACCAGTAACAATATAAATTCCAGATACCCAATAGGTAGTAATTTTATCTAAATTACTTGCCTTACCTTCAATAGAGTTCGGCATACTACTTTTACCTGTTAAACTGAACTGTGCTTGATACGCTTCCACCTCAACGACATATTGTTCTCTAATCATATTTCTGCCTTTTAAAAATTGAAAACCGTGTTTGGATTCGTGTATGGCATTTGCATCTTTACTTGTAATACTCATTGTTACAATTCCATTTTTCCATTCTGTTTCACCCTTGGCACCAGTTATTACATTAAATGCAAATTTAGTTTCTGTATCTTTTGAACCCATCTCGTTTAATTCTTCTTGGGATTTTTGCAAAATTGTTACTTGGTCACCTAAGCCTTTTTTCTCTGCTTCTAACTTCGTAATTTCTTTAGCATCTTTCTTGTTTTTGGGATCGAGCTTAGAAATTCGAGAGTCTATGCTTGATATATCAGTGTTAAGTGCTCCAATTCTTGAAGATATTAGTGCGTTTAATGCATTTGCTATTAATTCACTATTGGGGTCTGCCCACTGACGACCGTCAGGGTCAATATATTTAATCGGGTTGTTTTTTGTATAAGTATAAGGTGACCACGAATAGAATTTCTCTGCCAAAGGGTCAACTGCCGTCCATTGTCCTCTTGCGGCATCATACATCCGCGCCCCGTAGTCATTCCAATCAAGCCCAAAATCCGTTTGTAACTCCTT
>JAAFIU010000084.1 GCA_013298805.1 Cytophagales bacterium
TACTTATGAAGAAATGGCAAAAATTCTGGATATTCCTATCGGAACTGTGCGTTCAAGACTTCACCGTGCAAGAATGTTGTTGAAAGAAAAATTGAAATCGTATGCCAAATCGTTAGGCTATGATGTAAATGCTGACAGTATGGCAGAATAAGGGTGTAGAATCATTATAATAGAAATTTTTAATTTTACCAGTATGAAAAATATTGATAAAGTCCAAACATTTATTCCTGCCATAATCCTTTGGATACCTTTTTTCATTTTAAGAAAAGTAAATATTGATGAATATAAAGAATTGTACCAAGCAGCTTGGGCATTAGGCTATTTTCTTTATTTTGCTTATTTCCTTTATATTCACGAAGCGCTTGCTTATCATTTTGATAGAGTGGCAAATTTAAGTAATACGCTTTTTTATGTTTCAATAATAATTTCAATACTTTCATTTTGCTCTATTATTCTTTTTTTTGAACCTGAAGTTGAAATTCAATTAGAAGGATTACTTGCATTTCCATTCCTTTTAATTCCATTGTCAGCACTTTATTCGATTTATTACATATCAAAAGTTTTAATTATTGCAGAAAATGAAATCAAATTTGATAGAGATAGAGGCTTTGAAATATTAAAATATATGTTTGCCCATTTGTTTATTTTTTTATTTGTTTGGTATGTTTTTCCAAAAGTTAAGAAGGTTGTTACACAACAAAAGTTGAAGCAATATGAACCTGTAAATTCCTAATAATTCAATTCTTGAATCTATGTATCTATTTTTTTTTCGACTAAGTGGAATTATTTTAAAACACACCCTGTTTATTAACTACTTGATTGATAAATAGTAACCCCATAATTAACCAAACGTTAAAAATTGCTTAATAATTAAAAAAATGGTTTCCGAGGCTGAGAAGATACAAAAAAAGACATCGTGCGAGCATGAGGCTGATTGCATGAAAATGGTGCAACTGATTGTGGATGGTCAGGCAACAGATGAGCAAATGATTCAATTCAAACAGAATATGGATAAATGCTTACCTTGTGAGAAAGGCTATGAATTAGAGAAATGTATTAAGGAAACAATGCAATTGAGATTAGAAAAAAAATGTATTCCTTCAAATTTGATTGATTGTATTAAACAAAAAATCAAGGCTTTATAAATAGGTTGGTATTTGTAGAATAATCAATTGATTACTTCATTTTTAATAATATATTCAAGTTATTAAGTTGGTCATTTCAAATGATTTCACTTAATAACTTTTTATTTTTGTAGAAGTTAAGGATTTGTAGTGTTTTATCACTCAGTCACTCATTCTCTCAATAAATCATTCATTCATTGGAAAACGGTAAACTCATCATCTTTTCAGCCCCATCTGGTTCGGGCAAAACGACTATCGTCAAACATCTTTTGGCAAATAACGATAACTTAGGCTTTTCTATCTCTGCCTGTACCCGTGACAAACGTGGTCGGAATGAAGAAAATGGCAAAGATTATCACTTTATGACTCCCGATGAATTCAAGCAAAGAATTGTAAATAATGAATTTGTGGAATGGGAAGAAGTTTATCCAGGAGCATATTACGGAACATTAAAATCAGAAATTGAAAGACTTTGGGCGTCGGGCAAACACGTAATTTTTGATGTGGATGTACGTGGAGGCGTGAAATTGAAGGAATATTACAAAGAAAGAGCTTTATCAATTTTTGTAAAAGTACCAAGTGTTGAAGAATTAGAGAAGAGACTTCGTGAGCGTGGTACGGATACGGAAGATTCAATTTCGAAGAGAGTTTTTAAAATGAAATTTGAAATGTCTTTTCAAGACCAGTTTGATGTGGTTCTTTTAAATGACGACCTCGATACAGCTTTTGCAAAAGCACAAAAGTTATTTAATGATTTTACGGGTCAGTAAACAGTAAACAGTTATCAGTACAGCTTTTCTGGTTACTGATAACTGTTTACTGATAACTGCTAACTGATAATGAAAATTGGTTTATTCTTTGGGTCATTCAACCCTATTCATATTGGGCATTTGATTGTGGCAAATGTCATGGCTACTACTACCGACTTAGAACAAGTGTGGTTTGTAGTGTCTCCGCAAAATCCTTTCAAGAAAAATAACTCTCTTTTACACGAGTTTGACCGCTTGACAATGGTTGAAAAAGCCATTGCCGATAATGCTCAATTTAAGGCAACAGACATTGAATTTTCGATGCCCAAACCTTCCTTCACGATTGATACGCTTATTCGTTTGCAAGAAAAATATCCTCAACACGAGTTCAGGTTGATAATTGGTGGCGATAATTTAGCTCAATTTCCGAACTGGAAAAACCACGATAAAATCTTAGAATACTTCGGGTTGTACGTTTATCCAAGACCAAATTCTGTCAAGAGTGATTTGGAAAATCATCCCAATGTGAAATTGGTAAATGCTCCTTCTTTGGATATTTCGGCAACATTTATTCGTGAATGTTTGAAAAATGGAAAGTCAATTCGTTACATGGTTTCTGAAAGTGTGGAGGAGTATATTCACTGGAAAAAGTTTTACTTATAAATGGCTCTAAGTAGTAAGGTTTCTGTAATTAAATTTACCGAAAGCAGACTGCTAAAAGTCGAAAGCCAATAAATGAAAATCAGTATTTTAGGTTGTGGTTGGTTAGGTTTACCATTAGGTGAAACTTTAGTTCAAAATGGTCATTTAGTAAAAGGCTCAACGACTTCTGAAAGTAAAATTTCTCTGCTTTCAGCGGTGAATATTGAGCCTTTTTTATTGAAATTTACACCTAAAATTGAGAGCGCATCGCCATTGTCTGTGTCTTCACAGACAACAAAAAATATCACTCAATTCCTTGATTCAGAAATACTGATTATTTGTATCCCACCAAGAGCAGGCAAATTAGGGGAAGATTATCACGTTCAACAAATACAATCTTTACTCGAATATTTGCCATCATCTTCCATCAAATCCATTATTTATACTTCTTCAACTTCCGTTTATCCAGACTTAAACCGTGAAGTTTCAGAAGAGGATTCTGTCATTGAAGGTCACGCACTCATAAAAGTGGAGAATTTATTGAAGAATCTTCCTCAAAATATCACGATTTTACGATGTGGTGGATTGATGGGAGGCGAGAGAATTCCTGCAAAATATTTTCAAGGGAAAACGATTACTACGGGTAAAATTGCTGTGAATTATGTTCATCAAGATGATGTAATTGGTATTATTACGATGATTTTGGAGAAGGAATTTTGGAACGAAACCTTCAATGTAGTTTCACCAGAACACCCGATTCGAGAAGAAATTTATCTTAAAAACTGTGAGGATTTAGGTTTTATAAAACCAATTTTTGAAGAAGCCGTAGAACCGATTCCTTTTAAAATAATCAGTCCGCAAAAATTAATTTCACGGACTGGTTATGTTTTTAAATATGCTAATCCTTTGGATTTTAAGTATTTGTGAGATTATCCCTTCACCAATTCAAAAACAGTAATCTCTGGTGGCATTCCTACTCTTCCTGGATAGCCAATATAGCCATAGCCACGATTTACGTATAACTTTTGGTCGCCTTCTTCATACATTCCAGCCCATTGTTTATACACATATTGTGCAGGCGACCACGTTTTGTCGCCAACTGTTATTCCAAATTGCGTTCCGTGCGTATGCCCTGAGAACATCACGTCAATGTCTTTAAATTTGGTGTTTACTTCTTTGTCCCAGTGGGTTGGGTCGTGCGAGAGTAACAATTTTACGGGAGCTTCTTCAGTTCCTTGGTATGCTTTTGCCAAATTTCCGTAAGTATGGAACCGATTTTGTCCGCTGATATTTTGTACGCCAATAATCGCCAGTTTTTCGCCACCTTGCTCGATAAAACGGTGTTCGTCCATCAACAAATCATAGCCCAAAACTTTGTGGGCGTGCATTAAATCTTTAAGGTTTTGCTGTTTTCCTCTTGCGTCTCCTTGCCAGTTTACGTAGTCGGCATAATCGTGGTTTCCAAGCGTACTAAAAACGCCCAATGGAGCTTTTACCTTATTGAAAATATCAACGTATTCTTGTACTTCCGTAGCCAAATTATTTACTAAATCTCCCGTAAAAAACACCATATCAGGTTTTTCTTTCATCAACATTTCTACACCACCTTTCACTGCTATTTTATTGAAAAATGAGCCAGAATGAATATCCGAAATTTGGGCAATAGTCATGCCCTCAAATTGTTTTGGCAGATTTTTTAAGGCTAATTTTACTCGACGAATTCGATAATCATGAGCCCCCGAGATAATTCCCCAAGTAAGGGCAACTGCTGGGATTGTACCCGCCACTACGGCAGTTTTCATCAAAAACTCTGAACGAGTAATATTTCCAGCTCCTCCAATGGGTGCGTCAGAAGTGACGGTATGACCAGTAAATTTAGAGGAAATCCAACGGATTAATCTACCTAAATCATCAATGAGAAGGAATAAAATAACGAATATTTTAGAAACATAATTGACAAAAACCCCAACCATGATGATTGTTCGTAGGTTTTTGCCTAATAAATCAGGATTCACAAAGTTGTAAACCCACATCCCTGCAAGTGTAAAAATGGTAACTCCCCAGAAGATATATTTGATGATGTTTTGAGTATTTTGAGCAAGGTTTTGCGTGGAAACTTTTACCGCTTGCCAAACGTACCAGTCGATTAATAAAAAGACTAAAGTAATGACAGGAATGATTATTAGTTTGTTCATCTAAGAATTGAGTGTTGGTTATTTTATCAAAACTCAAATACAAGGTTGTAGGTTCAGGAATGGATTTATTTTGTGATGAACGGAAGGTTTTGGAGAATGGATGATAGACTTCAGAGGGTGAACAAACGATAGTAAGCGGGAAAATTTTACATGTCGAAAACTTTCAAACCAATCTTAATTTAGGGAATACGCATAGATTCTAACAAACAGTGTTTTCTGTTATTGTCGTTTGTAATTAAAATACGTCGCTTGTAAAATATATTAAATTAAAAATTTTCTCTTTTGGGAATTCGTGTAGGTACATATAACTTTGATGTAATAAATAACTAACCACAATTTGAAAGTCTGATTTTTCGTATCAACTTAAAATCAGACTAACTTTCAAATTGCAAGCATTAAAATATCACTAACATACTTAATTAAAAACCATTCATCCCTTCAGTTATCCTCTTCATAAACTGCTATTGAAAAACTCGAATATAATCTACTACTAAATGTTGAGGGAAAACAGTAGTCCCATCAGGATTTCCAGGCCAATTACCACCAACGGCTAAGTTTATTAGAAGAAAATATTCTTCTTGAAATTCACTCAAGCCAGCAGGTGTTGTGTCAATGATGTGAAATTGTTTATCATCTAAATACCAAACGATTTTCTTGGCATCCCACACAATAGAAAACACATGAAATTCATCATTGAAAACTCCCGATGATAACTTGGTATTGCCACTGTAATCAGCATGACTATTATTATTATCCCAGTGAGCGGTTCCGTGTACTGTATTGTCTTTTCCGCTTCCTCCAACCATTTCCATAATATCAATTTCACCACATTTAGGCCATCCAACTGTATTAATATTCTTGCCTAACATCCACAAAGCGGGCCAAATTCCCTGTCCTTTGGGTAAAGCCGCCCGAATATCAACCCGACCGTATTTGAGGTTAAATTTATTCTGAGTTGTCAATCTTGATGACGTATATCCTTGTCCTCCAATCGTTTCGGGTTTAGCCTGAATGACCAAATAACCGTCTTTAACCGTTGTGTTCTCCTTTTTATAATATTCTAATTCGTTGTTTCCCCAGCCATTATTATTGCCAATTTCATAATTCCAATAAGTTTCATTTAGGCTTGTTCCATCAAATTCATCTGCCCAAACAGCCTTCAAATTGGCGTAAGTCGCAGGAGTCGTATAGCCTTTTGTTGGAATAATAGAAACAGGCGTTTTTATGGGATTATCATTGTCATCATTAGCATTTGAGACATAACCACTGGGTTGGTCACAGGCTTCAGACATTACTGCTTTATTGCCAAGACCATCGCCGTCAGCATCTTGATACCACGTTTTTTTCACGCAAGGTTCATCACCTTTGCTACACGAAATATTCAAAGCTGTGAATAAGAATAGGGAAAAAATGAGATGTACTTTTTTCATGTTGTTTTGGTTGAATTTCTGTATATAAGTCTTTATTGATATCAATTGTTTAAAATCAATTGATTACTTTAATAATTTATCCAAAGCTGATGTAATTCTTTCGCTTTCGCTTGGTCTTGGAGCGTCTTCGTCGATAACTTTTCCATTTTCATCAATTAAAATATAACGTGGAATAGAACTAATATTAAACCCCGTAGTGATAGCTGATTCGGAAGGATTAGCGAGCAAAAAACTATGCCCCTCAGGTAAGGCAAATGATTTGTTGGCTTCCATCCAAGCCGCCGATTCTTCATCTAATGAAACATACACAAAATTGACATCTTTGTCTTTATAGGCTTCACGAAGGGCTTGAGAAGCAGGCATTTCTCCACGACAAGGGCCACACCAACTTGCCCAGAAGTCAACATAAGTTACTTTGTGTTTGGTGGTAACATCCTTGAAATCAACCACTTTGTTATTAGGGTCAAATAATGAAGTAGGCGTTGTTTTAGCCGTTGCTGTTGTAGTCAGACTATCAGTTGAATTGCTTGTTTCCTGCTTTTTTGAGGTGCATTTTGTAAAAAATAACGCAGAGAATACTGTAAGTAAGATGAAGTGTTTTTTCATAGTTGATTTTATAAAGATTGAAATGTTATTGAGTATTTAGAATAAAATTAGTTATAAAGGCTACAACTCACAATAAATCAAATAAATATCTAAATATTTATACAAAATAGTATGCTTGCATAACAAAATTTGTAAATTCGTATTCTTAATCGTAAAATCAAATCTCATTTACAATGAATCAAGCATATATTTATGACGCTGTCCGTACTCCACGTGGTCGAGGAAAATCTGATGGCTCTTTGCACGCTACTCAGCCCGTTTCGTTGGCACAGCAAGTTTTGGAACAACTACGTGACCGTAATCATCTGGATACCAGCTTGATAGATGACGTTATCATGGGTTGCGTAACGCCCATTGGCGAACAAGGAGCAGATATTGCTCGTACCGCAGTGATTGCCGCAGGTTATGACCAACGAGTAGCGGGTGTGCAAATTAACCGTTTTTGCTCTTCGGGTTTAGAAGCCGTAAATATGGCGGCGGCATACATTATGTCGGGTCAGCAAGAATTGATGATTGCTGGTGGAATTGAGTCGATGTCACGAGTAGCAATGGGCTCAGATGGCGGGGCAATGATGATGAATCCACAATTGATTGCCGAGCATAAATTTGTACCACAAGGAATTTCTGCCGATTTAATTGCCACAAAATACGGCTACACTCGTGAAGCTGCCGATGCTTTTGCCGTAGAGTCCCAAAGACGAGCTACAGAGGCACAAAAAGCTAATCGTTTTGCCAAATCAATGTTTACGGTAAAAGATGAAATCGGTCTTGATGTTTTGAGTTATGACGAAGGAATGAGACCCGAAACGACGGTAGAATCCTTAGCGAAATTGAAGCCGTCTTTTGAAATGATGGGGCAAATGGGTTTGGATAATTTGGCATTGATGAAATACCCAGAATTCAACGAAATAAATCACATTCATCACGCAGGGAATTCATCTCAAATTGTAGATGGTTCAGCAGGAATTTTGATTGGTAGCAAAGCAATGGGTGAAAAATTAGGCTTGAAACCTCGGGCAAAAATTACTGCTTTTGGCGTTTGTGGCTCTGAACCAACCATTATGCTGACTGGTCCAGTTCCTGCTACACAAAAGGTTTTAAAGCGTAATGGTATGAATATCAATGATATAGATTTATTTGAAATCAACGAAGCCTTCGCCGTAGTGCCGATGATGTTTATGGATGTTTTGGGTGTTGACCCAGCTAAAGTAAATGTAAATGGTGGAGCAATTGCTTTGGGACACCCACTCGGAGCAACGGGAGCAATTATCTTAATGACGCTTTTGGACGAATTGGAAAGAACAGGAAAGTCAACAGGTTTAGCCAGTTTGTGTATTGGTGGCGGAATGGGAATTGCTACGGTGATTGAGCGAGTGTAAAGGAGGAATGCAGTAGGGAAAAATGGAAGAAGGTCGAGTAATATTCAATGTTTAAATATTTGATTGATTTTGTGGGAAATTTAAGGTTAAGCATCTCCGATGCTAATTTTATACATTTCTACTTTTCTACAAAGGTTATACTTCTCCGAAGTAGTAAAAAGAATTCACTTCGGAGAAGTGTAACCTTTGTAGAAAGAAAATCGGAAGTCAGAATAGCATCGGAGATGCTTAACCTTAAAGTCCAACTAATATAGTTAATTGAAAATTATCTCCTTATTTCTAAGGTCAATTTCAAAATATTAAAAAGAAAAAATGGTTAATTACAACATAAATAATAACGTAGCTATCCTCAGCATCAATGTGGCGAATCAGCCGATGAATGTGTTGAATAGTGAATCAATGCCAGCCCTTGCGGAGGCTTTGGAAAAAGCATATTCTGATGCAGATGTAAAGGGAATTGTCATCACTTCTGAACGTCCTGAATTTATCGCAGGAGCAGATTTGAAGATGATTTTGGAAAATAATGGCAAAGCTCCCGATGAATTATTGAAACTCTCATTGGGTCTGAATCATATTTTCCGTAAAATGGAAACCAACGGAAAACCCGTCGTAGCCGCTATGAACGGAACAGCTTTGGGCGGAGGTTATGAAGTTTGTTTGGCGTGTCATCATCGAGTGGCGTTGAACAATCCTAAAGCCGTAATTGGCTTGCCAGAAGTAACTGTCGGTTTATTACCTGGGGGTGGAGGAACACAACGTTTACCTCGTATGATTGGGATGGAAATGGCTGCTCCGTTATTATTGGAAGGCAAAAAGGTTTCTCCCAAAGAAGCTCTTTCGTTGGGATTGGTCAATGAATTAGCGGAAACTTTTGAGGAGATGATGGATAAAGCCTTTACATTTATTAATGCCAATCCAAACGCCATTCAGCCTTGGGATGAAGTGAATAGAAAAACGGGGAAAATTCAAGCTCGTGAGAATTATAAAGTACCGGGAGGAAATATTTTAACGCCCAAAGGTTTGCAATTAATGATGGGCGGAACTGCCATGACTTTAGGTAAAACGCAAGGAAATTACCCTTCGCCGATTGCTATCATGTCTTGCGTTTACGAAGGGCTTTTGGTAAATATCGACCGAGGAATTGAAATAGAAGCTCGTTATTTCGTGAAAGTTGCCAATTCGTCCGTTGCCAAAAATCTAATCCGAACCATGTTTTTTGGTCTGAATGAAGTCAATAAAGGTGTTGGTCGCCCGAAAGGAATTGATAAAACAGATGTCAAAAAGATAGGTATTTTAGGTGCAGGAATGATGGGAGCAGGCATCGCCTACGTATCAGCAATGGCAGGAATACAAGTCGTTTTGAAAGACGTGACAATGGAAGCCGCCGAGAAAGGAAAAGCGTATTCAAAAGGAATTTTGGATAAAGCCATTTCGAGAGGTAAAATGGATTCCTTGAAAGCTGAAGGTGTTTTGAATTTAATAAAACCAACCGATAATTATGCCGATATTGAAGGAGCAGATTTAATCATCGAAGCCGTTTTTGAGAATCGTGAATTGAAAGCGACCGTAACCAAAGATTCCGAACCATTATTGGCTTCGGGTGGAGTTTTTGGTTCAAATACTTCCACTTTGCCCATTACGGGCTTGGCAAAAGCATCGGCAAAACCTGAGAATTTTATCGGAATTCACTTCTTTTCGCCCGTTGATAAAATGCAATTGGTCGAAATTATCATGGGTAAAGAAACCTCTGACTATGCTTTGGCGGTAGCGATGGATTACGTGAAGAAAATCCGTAAAACGCCAATTGTGGTGAATGATTCGAGAGGATTTTATACGTCACGAGTATTTGGAACTTATACTTCGGAAGGCATTGAATTATTGAAAGATGGCGTAAATCCAGTGGTGATTGAAAACGTAGCCAAGCAAATTGGAATGCCCGTTGGACCTTTGGCAGTTTCTGATGAAGTGGCTTTGGATTTAGCATACAAAATTTCGGGTTCAGCCGTGAAAGATGGCGTTTTACCAGAAACCGACACGACCTATCAAGTAAGCAAGCAATTTACCGAAATGGGACGTTTGGGAAAGAAAGCAAAAGCAGGTTTTTATGAATATCCAGAAGGAGGTAAAAAACATTTGTGGAGTGGATTGGCAGAACTTTTCCCAGTAAAAGCAGAGCAAATTACTACCAACGACATCAAGCAAAGATTGCTATATCGTCAGGTTTTAGAAACCGTAAAATGCGTAGAAGAAGGCGTAATTCGTACCAATTTAGATGCAGATTTAGGTTCAATTTTCGCATGGGGATTTCCTCCATATTTAGGTGGAACGCTTTCTTTTGTGGACACCGTTGGAATCAAAACCTTCGTTTCAGAATGTGATAGATTAGCCGATACTTACGGAGAACGTTTTAGACCAACAGTAAAATTGCGAGGGATGGCGGAAACTGGGGTTGGATTTTATGCGTAGGAATTAAAAGAAAAGGCGAGTCGTGAGGCTCGCCTTTTTTTGTGAGGATATATGCGGATTTGTATATATGCAAGATTATATATGTGGATTATTGACTATTCATAGTGGTCTAAATTTATTGATTCTCAATTCTAAATAATTTATCTTCTTGCGAAAGTTTAACCACAAAATAATCTTCATTATTTAATTCTGGAGGTAATTTGTCTTTCAATATAGATGCAACAAATTGGATATTATTTTTATTAACAAGGTTCGCAATTTTTACTAATTGATTACCGTGCATTAATTCTTTTTTATCATTTAAAATAAAATGCAGACACGGTATATTTTCTTCGTCAGCAAATAAAATGTACGCTATATCAAAACATGATATTTCACCTTGTTTTTTTCCAGAACTCAAATTGGGACTATCAACATTAAACGTTGAAAATTTATAAAGTTTTTGATCCTTTGAATTATTGATAATATCATAATTCAAAGCATATTGCTCTCCATATAATTTATTCGATATTGAAGCAAAATAGTTGTTAAACTTATTCTTTTGATTTTTCAGCTCCGTTTCAAAATCCTTAGAAAAGAGTTCTTTATCAATCTCTTCTAAATTTTTATTTAATGCTATCAAATCATCATCTACATCGTTAAGTTGTTGAATGATATTGTCATACTCTCCTTTTTTCTTGAACTTATTATTTAACTCATTAATGATTTTCTCTAAATCCTCGAAAGTGTCATTTTTTGCTACCAACTTAGTAATTCTTTTTTCTTCAACTAATAAATCCTTCAAAGTAGCATTTTTCTCAACAATTGTATTCTCTAAATTTGGTAATTCCTGAGTTATAAACTTTACTTTTTCAACAATCATTTGGTTGTGATAAGATACCAAGTCCTCAAAAGTTTTTTGAATACCTAACACTTGACTTGTTGCTTGTTGATAGATAATTTGTAACTGCTGAGTATCAATATTTGATAAATTTTCCTCTAATTCTTTTTTTGCTTCTTGTATTATATCTCTACGAAGTGTCAGCCTACTAACATCTGAACTCGTTTTACTTATTTTGTATTTTAAATCATTGAGATTATCTAAATCTTTTTCAAAATTTTCATTTAGATTTAAGAGAGATTTTTTTTTATTGAGATTTTCAATATCTATATTAATTAATGCTAATGATGTTTCGTAAGCTGTTTTGGTTTGGTATTTTTCAAGTCGTTTTTTGAAATTCTTTTCTTCATTAATTTTTGTTAATAGCAATTGTTTTTCAGTCGCATTCCCTACTGAACATCCAAGTAAAAATAAATGGAAAGGCTCAAATTGAGCATCAGCATCTTTAAAAACTTTAAAAGTTCTTAATGTACTGTTCAGATTTTCATCCTTATATCGAATATTTTTAGAAATAATTTGCCTAAAAGAGGGCTTTGAAGACAAATGATTGGGAAATAGAAGCTCAGAAAGTCGTAATTCAAATTCCTCTATTGTAAAATTTTGCCCATTTATTTGTCTGATAGTTTCTTTACCAGATAGAAAATTACGCTCAATGTCAATTTCTAGTGAATCAGGATTATCTAAGTTTTCTTTTAAAATTAGAGTAATTAACACTTTTCCTCTTATCAGAAAATCTTTAACTAACTTATACTCATTCTTCGGATTATCAGGATCTATAAATATATCTTTTGCACTTTCTCCTAAACAAAAGTCAATTAATTTTAAGACTGTTGTTTTACCTATATTATTACCTGTTTTAATATCTGAAATAGGCGTTTCATCTACAATCAAATTAATCCCCTTTCGGAAATTAATTTCCCGAATAATTTTACTTCCACTTGATATAGTTAATGATTTTAAGAACATAATTCTACTTCCCCATTTTGATTTAAAATGGCTACATTGATTAAATAAAGCCAATCTAAACATAAAACAAACACAGAAAAACTCATTTTCCGTTGTTTTCTTACATTTTGATATAAATCTAACAAATTTTGCTGGGCTTGTTTTTGTAAAGCTTGTAATACAATTGCACCATTATAGTAAATGCTACTTTCAGGGTGTATATTATCAGGAATCAGCATGATTATAATTTTCAGGATTTTTAAAAATTTTACATCGAATAAATGCATCAACAATAAGAATATCTACACATAATACTAACGTATCAAACTCAGTTTTAATGAAATTCCCACTTTCTTGAACTTTTTGTAAAACTTTATCACTTACATTAAAAAATATTTCATCAGCGTTGTTAAACTTTATACTTTCCTCGATATAATATCTATTTATTAATTGAAGAATAGAATAGCTTTTATTTGCTCCTTGTAAATCACATTCTTCGTATTTTTTATCAATTTTATAATGATAAATTTTATACTCATTAATTAATTCTTTAGTAGCTTTTAGCTCATTATACTCAATTTTTCGATTAATTTCAAACGGATTAAATGTATCTTCTCTCCCTGTTCCCTCCCATTTCTCCTTTGATAATATGTTTATAATGAGTGCTAAATTGGTATCTATTTTTACACTATCAACCTCACTCCCTAACTCTTTACGTATAAATTCATAAATAGATTTTTGCTTATCAATATCTAAATTTAAAATATAGTTTAGAATTAGTTTTTTATCAATAATATCAGATGATGGATTGAACAGAATTTTATGAGGATTTGCAAATATTTTTTTTCTTAACTCATCGCAGTCGTTTGCAATTGAAATAAACTTAAAGGTATATGTTGGATAAGTTTTAATTGAATCTTTTTTAAGGCTATCCTCAACCTTTTGCTTGGTATTTGTAGATGATACTTGAATTACGATTTTTTTACTATGATCTATTAAATCAATAGCTTCAATATTTTGTTTCTGTTCATTCAGATTACCTAAATTCCAACCATATAATTCATTAAGAAAGTACGCATAAAAATTTTCGGAATGATTATGTAAATTCAAAATATTTAGCTTACCTCTTGCATTTATTCTTGTAGCAAGAAGATTTAGTTTTTCCTCTATGTAATCAAAGTGCCCTGAACGGTTCATGTATTCTATAAAATTTGAGTTTATTGTAGTATTGAGATATTGTAGGTTATGTGCATTAAGGTTTCGAAAAGCAAATGTATGACAAGTTCTACATAACTGAAAAAATATAGCATAATGAATTGAATTATTCTTCAATTATCTCTTTCATTTGATACTGAATTATCAATTTACTAATCAAATCACTCTTTCTGCGTATATTTAAAGGCAAGTTCACAAGAGCTTGCCTTTTTAATTGACCAATTCCATGAAAAAAACACTATTAACCCTTTTATCAACTGCCCTAATTTTTACGACAAAAGCCCAACAACTTTCCGTTGAGCAAATTATGCAAGACCCTAAATTTACAGTGGGGGCTTTGCCTTCTAATATCTTTTGGGCGGAGGATTCTAAAACGGTTTACTTTAACTGGAATCCTGACAAAAATAAGGCTGATTCGTTGTATGGAGCTTCTATTTTTGAGAAAAAACCATTTAAAATTGCTCCACAAACTCGTCGGGCTTTGCCTTCTAATAACGGAAATTATTCGACTGATTTTAGCAAAAAGGTTTACACTAAAAATGGAGATTTATTTTTGTTGGATTGCCGTTCGATGGTAATTCGGCAGATTACGAATACCATTGAAATGGAGTCTAATCCAAGTTTTAATGGTAAGGATGATAAAATTATTTTTACGAAAGGAAATAACCTTTTTAGCTTCACAATTAGCAACGGAGAAATTGACCAATTGACTAATTTTCAGACGGGTATCAAGAAAGTTGAACCTAAATTGAGCGAACAAGAAAAATGGCAGAAAGAAGACCAATTAAGCCTTTTTGAAGTCTTGAAAGAACGTGCCGATAAGAAAAAGGAAGGTGATAAAATCCATAAAGCCGATTTGCCAAAACGTGCCAAAGAGATTTTTGTGGAAGACAAATCGGTTGAAGTTCAAACACTTAGTCCCGACGAAAAGTATGTTACCTATCGTTTAGCAAAATCAGCAACGGGTGCAAAAACCGCCATTGTTCCCAATTATGTAACGGAATCGGGTTTTACTGAAGATATTGCTGCTCGTACAAAGGTAGGTGCGGCTCAAACGTCTTATGAATTTTGGGTTTATGACATCAAAAAAGATACTGCTTTACGGGTTTCAACAAAAGATATTGACGGAATTTATGACGAACCTGATTATCTGAAGGATTACATAAAAAAATCGCTCGTCGTAAAAAGAGATACGGCTAAAAAGAAACCAGAGCCAAGAAAGGTGATTTTTAGTAATGTCATTTGGTCGGAAGATGGAAAGTATTGCGTTTTAGTTCTGAAAAGTCAGGACAATAAAGACCGTTGGATTATGCGTTTCGACCCTGCTACTCGTAAACTACAAACAATTGACCATCAGCGAGATGAAGCATGGATTGGTGGGCCAGGAATCGGTTTTGGAGGCAATACTGGAACGTTGGGGTTCTTGGGGGATAATCAAACGGTTTACTTTCAGTCGGAAGTGGATGGATATTCACATCTCTATACCGTCAATTTGGCATCGTCTGCTCGGAAACAATTAACTAAAGGGAAATTTGAAGTCCAATCCGTTCAATTATCCCGTGATAAACAACATTTTTATGTTACTACCAACGAAGTTCACCCTGGCGAACAACATTTCTATCGTCTTGCGGTAACGGGTGGAACGCCTACTCGTTTGACCAAAATGGTGGGTTCAAATCAAGTGGTTTTATCGCCCGATGAATCCAAATTGGCTTATTTGAATTCATACTCAAATCGCCCGTGGGAAGTATTCATCCAAGACAATGAAGTAAATGCTACGGCAACCCAAGTAACAAAATCGCAGAGTCGTCAATTTAAAGAATATAAATGGCGTGACCCCGAAATA
>JAAFIU010000184.1 GCA_013298805.1 Cytophagales bacterium
GTTTGAAAATAACGGAGAAACAAAAAATGGATATTATATTAAAGGACAGTTTGTTGATTTTCAAAACAATCAATTACAAAATATTGAAAACTCAAAAATAACCTTATGGCATCCAGCCCTATCAAATGTTGAAGAAGTGCAGGCATGGCGTAATTTCATGCTTTCAAATGAAATTAAACAGCCATTTAAACAGGCATATAGAGAGGTTTACATTGTTACTGGGGCAGAAATTAATACTTCAACATTCTCAAATAGGTTCAATAACCATGTAATTAGACATTTTAAATTTGTGGCTTTGGCACAACAAAGATTATGGCATTACAGCCAAAGTAATGTGTATTCAAGAGAAGATAATCCCAAAATCACTTACACAGACTATGATATAAAATGTATTTTCGATTTAGAAAGCGAATATGATTTTGCTACAACTGGACGAATCCATTTTTGGGATACTGAAAATAATGTAGCTTTAAAAATGGAGGATATTCCAACACTCATCTTTTCAGAAACTATGCGAGATGTCGATTTATTTGTTGGCGTTTGTTCAATCGGGGCTGAGGAACAATGGGGTAATCAAAGATTTAGGGAATATTGGACAGGCTATTCGACTTCTGATTTATCTGAAACAGCTCAAACAAGGAAAAGTGTAATTCAATCAATTATTTCAAAATTGAAGATAAAAGATAGATGTGAAGTAACTGACAAATACCTTAAAGTAAATGGGAAAAAGAGGGTTTATAAAATTCACTTTGGAAGCGGGAATATTTTGATGGAGCCGAATGATGAATATTTATGTATCATTCCCGACCCAAAAGCAGCAATCAAAGACAAATTGTTTCTACCTTTTGATGGTGATGCAACTTTATCCATCATTATAAGCAAAGCACTGTTATTAGCAGACGATGACAAAATAACAGACACTGTAATTTTAAACCAAATTAATAGAAAATGATTCCTGCTGTTCGAGATGTTCCGAAGGACAATCTCGAACTTTTGATAAAAAGGATTTCCAATCCTATAAAATTGATAACGGATTGAAATCCGATTTATCTGACATTCGACATTGAAATATCAAATAGCGTAAAAACCAAAAACAATACCCACTCATGAATCCTAAAGTTGATTTTTATTTTGCAAATTCTGAAAAATGGCAAGAAGAATTAAGAACGCTGAGAACATTAATTCTTGAATGTGGATTGACCGAAGAGTTGAAATGGGGCGTTCCGTGCTATACGTTTGAGAAAAGTAATGTTGTGTTAATCCATGAGTTTAAATCATACTGTGCCATTTTATTCACAAAAGGTGTTTTATTGAATGATGCGGAGGGAATTTTGATTCAACAAACGGAAAATGTGCAAGCGGCACGCCAAATACGATTTACCAATGTTCAGCAAATTGTTGAAATTGCCAACACCATAAAAGCCTATATTTACGAAGCCATTGAGGTGGAAAAAGCAGGTTTGAAAGTAGAATTGAAAAAGCCTTCGGAGTTTAAAATGGCAGAAGAGTTTCAGCAGAAATTAGATGAAAATCCTGCTTTAAAAACGGCATTTGAAAAACTAACCGCAGGCAGACAAAGAGCTTATCTTCTTCATTTTTCATCCCCAAAACAAGCTAAAACTCGTGAGGCAAGGGTTGAGAAATGTACAGAAGCAATTTTGAATGGAAAGGGATTGAATGAGTAAATGGATGATTGTTATTTGATGTTAGATGTTCGGTTTTAGTCATTTAGAGGTAGATTTTAAGGACGACTTCGCTTTAAGCGAAGTCGTCCTTTTTTGCGTGTCAATAAAATCAACCACCAATCAACGTATATTTTCCTCCTTTCTGCGTCGTAAAATCAACTAAAGATTTGTCTTTTTGCGTTGATAGTTTTGCTTTTCCAGTCAATTTTAAGGTATTTGGTACTTTCAATTTACAGTTTCCGCCCAATGACGAACGGATTATCAAAACCGTAATTTTCTTATCTTTCCAAATCATATCCACTTCAAAACCGCCTTGTGCTTTCAAACCTTTAATTTCTCCCGAAGCCCAATCGTCTGGCAGGGCAGGCAAAATATTTAATAATCCATCGTGACTTTGCAATAACATTTCCGCAATACCCGATGTGCCACCAAAGTTCCCGTCAATTTGGAAAGGAGGGTGCGCACAAAATAAATTCGGATACGTGCCACCGCCTTTGGTGTAGTCTGTGCCTTCCATGCCCGTCAATTTCAATAATTCACGCACCAATTTGTACGCATGATTACCGTCGTGAAGTCTCGCCCAGAAGTTAATTTTCCAAGATTTACTCCAACCCGTTCCGTCATCACCTCTAATTTCGAGGGTTTTCTTGGCGGCATTGGCAAATTCAGGCGTGCGAAGCGGTGAAATTTGTCGCCCAGGATGCAAGCCAAATAAATGCGAAGTGTGGCGATGTTGCGGTTCAACGTCTTCCCAATCTTTGTACCATTCTTGCAAATTGCCTTTTTTGCCGATTTGCAAAGGGAATAATTTGGCCCGTTTTTCGAGTAATTCTTTTCTGAAATCGGCATCAATGTCCAATATTTCCGATGCCTCAATGGTATTCGTGAAAACGTCCCAAATAATAGACATATCCATCGTAGTTGCCATGGAAACCGCACCTTTTACCCCTTTATCAGTGATAAATTCATTTTCGGGAGACGTTGACGGAGCAGTAACTAAATGCCCTTTTCCGTCTTGAATAAGCCAATCTTCGCAGAAAATTGAAGCCTCTTTCATCAATGGATAGGCTTGTTCTTTCAAATATTTTTTATCACCCGTGAATGCGTAGTGCGTCCATAAATGCTGACTCAACCATGCTCCGCCCATCGTCCAGTTTGCCCACACAGGCGAGCCTTTACCTAAATCTCCCACAGGATTTGAAAGTCCCCAAACGTCCGAATTATGGTGAGCCACCCAACCACGAGCATTATAAAAATTCTTAGCAGTTTCTTTTCCCGTCTCGGCAATTGCCTTGATATGCTTTAAAAGTGGCGTGTGTAGTTCCGAAAGATTACACATTTCAGCCAACCAATAATTCATTTCGGTATTGATGTTGATAGTATAATTTGAACTCCACGGCGGACGAACGGAGTTGTTCCAAATGCCCTGTAAATTGGCAGGCAGACCGTTGGGACGAGAACACGAAATCAATAAATATCGCCCAAATTGGAAATATAAACTCTCTAAAGACGGGTCTTTTGCTCCTTCCGTATATTTCAAAAGTCGTTGGTCGGTAGGTAAATCAACGCTTGGATTTCCGTTTAATGAGAAGCTCATTCGCTTGAAAAAACCTTGATAATCGGCAATATGAGCAGTTTTTAATTCATCGAAAGATTTGTTTTTACTCAATTTTAAATAATTTTCGGCCAATGCTTTTTCATCTTTTCCTTCCGAGTCAGGACATTTATCGAAACCGTTAAAACTACTGGCGGCGGTGAGGACAAAAATAGCTTCGGAAGCACCCCAAACATGAAACCCCGAAGTGTCAATCGTAGATTTTCCATCGGTAGATTGAAGCACCAAACGCCAGTCGAAACGAGTGCCTTTACAATTATTTTTATCTTCGTAAACAACAGGGTTTTTTCTATCGCTTACATAATTTGGAGCGGCAGACGCAGGCGTTTTTCCACGCATGACGATTTGATTTTGACCAATTAAAGATTTTAAAATTGGATGTAAACTTTTGGTAGAAATCATAAAATCCAACGCTCCTTTCTGACTGGATTTCAATTTGAAAACCATCGCTTGGGCAGGAGCAGAAACGAAAAACTCACGGGTAAATTCTGTATTGCCAACTTTGAAACGAGTCGTAGAAACGGCATTTTCAATGTTTAAATCTCGGTAATAATCAGTGGCTTCACCATTATATTTTTGGTGAAAAACTAAATCGCCCAAAGGCTGATAGGCTTCTGAATAAAGCCCTTGTAACTGTTTTGTTAATTTTTCGGCTTTCTCAAAATCTTCGGCAAAAATAGCGTCTCTAACTTCCTGTAAGTGCTTTGATGCTTCTGGATTTGGGTTTGTATTCACTGGTCCACCCGACCAAAGCGTTTGTTCATTGAGTTGAATAAGTTCGTTTTCGGGTCTGCCAAAAATCATTGCTCCGATGCGTCCGTTACCGATTGGTAAGGCTTCGTTCCAATTTCGGGCGGGTTGTTTATACCACAACGTTAGGTTTTTTTGGGCAAAGAGAGGAATTTGAAAAAGTAATAAAAATAGAATGATGTAATGTGTTTTTTTCATGGTTGGGGAAAGAGTTTTTAGGGAGGATTTTGAATTGTTTGGTAATGAGAGTTCTGACTATCGTCTGACTGAATGCATGGACTTGGTCAGACGATAGTCAGAACTCTCATCTAAATATTAAATTGCAAAAAAAAAGAATAAGCCTTTTTTACGAAAATTCTACTAAAAAGGGTTAATGTTTGTCCTTTCTTCTACGGTATTAATATTTTTAATCCATTGCAAATCGAAGTCTTTTATTAGTTGAATATCAAGACTTTGTAGAACTTTCATCGGAGATTTTTTACCTTGATTGACAGCTTCTTGAAGGTTTGGGTAGATTTTCGGTTCGTAAATGGTTAGTAATGGTTCGGGAAAATGCTCGTCAGGATTTTCAAAAGCCGTTGCGTATTTTTCTGGATTGCGGTGTTGCAATAAAAATTCAATGGCTTTTTCAGAAACGAATGGCATATCGCAAGCCACCACCAACCAAGCCGTATTTGGATTTTTGTAAAAGGCAGAAAATATGCCCACAATCGGACTTTTTATGGGTAAATCAAGGTCTGGAATGTACGGTAAATCAGTCGTTTGATTTTGATTAATGGATACGTAAACTTCTGAGCAATAAGGTTTTAGTAAGTCGAATAAATACTGTTCTTGGGTTTTGCCGTGATAATTAATTAAGCGTTTTTCTTCACCCATGCGGGAGCTGAGTCCGCCTGATAGAATGAGTCCACATACCTCACCCCCGACCCCTCTCCAATAGAGAGGGGAGGAAGTCAACGACAAATGCCCCCCTCTCTGTTGGAGAGGGGTTGGGGGTGAGGTGTGCGATTTACTACATACCATAATCACTTTTTCCACCCGTTTTTAACAATAATTTTGTTTCCTTAATCACAATATCGTGCGAAAACGCCTTACACATATCGTACACGGTTAAGGCCGCAACACTCGCACCTGTGAGAGCTTCCATTTCAACGCCCGTTTTTGCGGTTAATGAACACGTACATTGTATAATTATTTCATTTCCAGATACTTCTATTTTGAATTTACAAGAATCTAAACCCAAAGGATGACAAAGCGGAATCAAATCAGAAGTCTTTTTTGCACCCATTGTTCCCGCAATAATAGCAGTTTGTAGCACAGATCCTTTCTTGGTTTGGAGGTCGCCATCTTTGAAATTGGCAATAATTTCGTCCGTCAAAACCACTATGCTTTGAGCCGTAGCGGTGCGTTTGGTAATGGCTTTTTCGGAGACATCAACCATTGAGGGGTTATTGTTGTTATCTAAATGAGTAAATGATTTCATCGCTTATTTTAAACTTAAACTTCTATTTTTGTGTAAAGATAAAAAGATAGGTTTCAGGTTTTAGTTTTTAGGGAATAGTTTTACTCTAACACCTAAAACCAAACCACTAAAACCTGACAAATGATTTCCGTAAAAGAAGCGTTAAAAATAGTAGCAGAAAATGCCTTCATTCCCAATATTTCAGAAATTCCTCTTTTGAAAAGTTTAGGTAAAATTTTGGCAGAAAATATTGTTGCAGACCGAGATTTTCCTCCCTTCGATAGAGTAGCGATGGATGGCATTGCAATAAATCAGAAAGCGGAAAGTTTCCAAATTGAAGCTACCCAATACGCTGGTGAAACCCAAAAATCCCTTCAAAATTCAGAAAATTGTATGGAAGTAATGACGGGAGCAGTTTTGCCTTTGGGTTGCGATACTGTTATTCGATACGAAGACGTTGATATTCAAGAAGTTGACGGGGTGAAAATTGCTAAAATTACGATTCCTTTGAATGAAATATCAGAAGGACAAAATATACATCGTAAAGGTATTGACCGAAAAGCAGGTGATGTTCTTTTACAAAAAGGCTTAAAAATTTCTCCGCCCGAAATTGCCGTAATGGCTTCGGTTGGCAAAGCAACGGTA
The DNA here is from genome assembly GCA_013298805.1 of Cytophagales bacterium. GTDB lineage: Bacteria > Bacteroidota > Bacteroidia > Cytophagales > Spirosomataceae > Arcicella. Next base: position 6,158 of record JAAFIU010000184.1, read on the forward strand.
AAAGTTGAAATGCCCCCAAGAGTTGCCGTGATTTCTACGGGTGATGAATTGGTAGAAATTACCGAAAATCCTTTGCCTTATCAAATCAGAATGTCTAATTCCTATCTATTGTCTGCAGCTTTGGAAATGGTAGGAGTGAGGGCGAACTTATTTCATCTGACGGATGATAAAGCCTTGTTATTCAGTAAATTAAAAGAGATTTTATCAAATCACGACGTTATTTTGTTAAGCGGAGGCGTATCAGCAGGAAAGAAGGATTTTGTTCCTGAAATTTTGACAGATTTAGGCGTGAAAAAACTCTTTCATAAAGTTGCTCAAAAGCCGGGAAAACCATTTTGGTTCGGTAAAAATGACGAAGGCAAAACTGTTTTTGCCTTACCTGGAAATCCAGTTTCTACATTTTTATGTTTCTGTAAATACTTTTTAGAGCGTAAAAATGAAGTAGTAGTGTTAGATAAAGACGTATTTTTCAAGCCCGATTTAACCTATTTTGTACCCGTAAAAACGTATTTTCAAGACGGAAAATTAATGGCTACCCCTTTTGAAGGCAGTGGCTCCGCCGACTTTGCTAATTTGACCGATTGTGATGGTTTTGTGGAATTACCTGCTGAAAATCAGGTGTTTAAGAAAGGAGAGGTTTTTGAGTTTGTTCGTTTTCGGTTTTAAAATTTTATTCTATTCTTATGCAACCATTAGCCGAAAGAATGCGTCCAGATACGCTTGATGAATATGTCGGGCAACAGCATTTGGTGGGTCCAAAAGCCGTGCTTCGTCGAGCGGTGGAGGCTGGTCGTGTGCCTTCTTTTATCCTTTGGGGACCTCCAGGCGTTGGGAAAACTACTTTGGCGAGCATCATCGCTAAGGCACTCAAACGCCCTTTTTATTCGCTTTCTGCCATTAATTCGGGGGTAAAAGATATTCGGGAGACGATTGATTTAGCCAAAAAACAGCAGTTTTTCGATAGTCCTTCGCCCATTTTATTCATTGATGAAATTCACCGTTTTTCAAAGTCTCAGCAAGATTCATTGTTGGGAGCGGTTGAAAAAGGAACGGTTACGCTTATCGGCGCAACTACCGAAAATCCTTCATTCGAGGTTATTTCGGCCCTTTTATCTCGTTGTCAGGTATATGTTCTAAAACCTTTGAGCAAAGAGGAATTGATTTATTTGGTCAATCAAGCCTTAGAAAAAGACGTTTTTTTGAAGCATAAAAAAGTCGCCATCAAAGAATACGAAGCGATGTTACAGTTTTCGGGCGGTGATGGTCGGAAATTGTATAATATTTTGGAATTGGTCACGACTTTCAACGAAGGCGAAGATGTTTTGGAAATTACGAATGAAATGGTTGTGGAGAAATTGCAACAACACATTGCGCTGTACGACAAAGACGGTGAGCAACATTATGATATTATTTCGGCTTTCATTAAATCCATTCGTGGCTCTGACCCTGACGCTGCGATTTATTGGCTCGCTCGCATGATTGAAGGAGGCGAAGACATTGAATTTATTGGCAGACGCATGATGATTTTGGCTTCGGAAGATATTGGACTTGCCAATCCGAATGCTCTTTTGATGGCAAATACCTGTTTTCAAACGATTCGAGCGGTTGGCTTGCCCGAAGCACGCATCATTCTTTCCCAAACGGTGATTTATTTGGCCACTTCCGCCAAAAGTAATTCGGCCTATTTAGCGATTGATAATGCTTTAGCTTTGGTGCGTCAGACGGGAAATTTGCCCGTTCCACTGCATTTACGCAATGCTCCGACCAAATTAATGAAGGAATTAGACTATGGAAAAGGCTACAAATACGCCCATAATTACGAAGGAAATTACGTAGAACAACAGTTTTTACCCGATGAAATTAAGGATAAAATCTTCTACGAACCACAAGAAAATGTAGCTGAAAGAAAGATAAAAGAAGGGATTTCCTCAAAGCGAAGTTCGTGATTCGATGTTTGATTTTAGTTCTAAAAGTCGAACATCTAATTACGAAAATCAAACATCGAAACTACGGGAGTAAAAGTGAAGAATCACCGTAACTCAAAAAGCGATAATCTTTCGTCATGGCTTCTTGATAAACTTTTCGCCAATCTTCACCAATGAGTGCCGCAATCAATAAAATCAACGTACTTTCTGGTTGATGATAATTGGTGATAATGCCTTCACAAAGTTTGAATTTATAGCTTGGAAAGATAAAAATCTCCGTTTCGCCCGTGATTTCCGTTTCATTATTTGCTACCATTTTTTCCAAAATAGCTTTCAAAGATTCTTCCGCAGTTGGTAATATTTCGTGTTGATACGGATACAGTTTTTCGATAAAAAACGGACTGTTTTTATCCGAAATCAATTTCACACCATACCAATAAACACTCTCCAAAGTCCGCATGGAAGTTGTACCAACGGGAATAATATTGCCTAAATTGGCTAACAGATTTTCAATATTTTGTTTACTGATAACGACTTGTTCATTGTGCATTTTATGCTCAATGATGTTTTCAACTTTAATTGGCTGAAACGTTCCAGCTCCAACGTGTAATGTTAGAAATTCTTGTTTAATTCCTTGTTTTTCAAGGTTTTGTAAAACTTCTTGCGTAAAATGCAAACCAGCGGTTGGGGCGGCTACTGCACCTTTTTTCTCACTATAAACAGTTTGGTAAGTCTCATAATCCGCTGTTTCTGCCTCACGATTTAGATAGGGAGGAAGGGGGATTTGTCCAAGCGATTGGATTAAATCTACGAATTTTCGAATTTCGGTTTTATCTCCAAAATCTTCTGTTGAATCTATATTCTTCCATGATAATTTGACGTAATTCTTTCCCTCATCAACAATCTCCGCATTTACTTCAACTTCTTTTCCTTCTACCGTTAAAATTTGGGTTAAAATGTCGCCTTTTTTCCAACGTTTTCGGTTGCCAATCATGCACTCCCATACGCACCAGTCTGTTACTTCCATTGCCAAATTGATTACTGGCGTTGGTAGAACGGGATGCAACAAAAATATTTGAATAACGGCTC
>JAAFIU010000381.1 GCA_013298805.1 Cytophagales bacterium
TGAGGAACATTTTACAATTCACTTTTAGAGGGATTATTGTAAGAATCTTTCACCAAATTTTCTTTACAGTAATGCTACTTACTTTCTCGCTTAATTCTTTTGCCCAAGAAAGAATTATAACAGGAAAAATTATTGACGGAGCAGAAAAAAAGCCCGTTGCAGGTGTAACAGTTAGAATTAAAGGCACACAAAGAGGAACATCAACAAACGCAGAAGGTGCTTACAAGATTTCAGTAAGTGATAATGCAGTTTTGCAATTTTCATTTATTGGCTTTTCTTCGCAAGAAGTACAAACAGGCTCTAAATCAGTTATTAATGTTGTTTTAAATGAAGACATTAAGCAAGTTGAAGAAGTGGTGGTTACGGCTTTAGGTATTTCTAAAGAACGTAGAAGTTTAACAAACGCTATTCAAACGGTAAAAGGGGCAGACTTAATCAAAGCACGTGAGCCAAACCCAATTAACTCGTTGGCAGGTAAAGTAGCAGGTTTAACGATTGGTGCATCTGCCGAATTATTAGGTCGCCCAAATGTGGTTTTAAGAGGAAATACCGACGTGTTGTACGTAGTTGACGGTGTGCCTATCAACTCTGATACATGGAATATTTCAGCCGATGACATCGAAACTTATTCGGTTTTAAAGGGAGCTAATGCAGCGGCATTGTATGGTTTTAGAGGAAAAAATGGAGCGATTTTGATTACAACCAAAAAAGGCTCAAAAGATAAACGTGGTTTCTCGGTTGAGTTGAATTCTTCGACCATGATAGAGAGTGGCTTTAATGCTATACCGAAAGTACAAGACCTTTATGGACCTGGTGACCACGGTCAATATTCATTCGTTGATGGTAAAGGGGGAGGAAATAACGATGGAGACTACGATATTTGGGGGCCAAAATTTGACCCAACTGGCAATACCAAAATTGCACAGTACGATAGCCCAATTGACCCAACAACTGGCAAAAGAATCCCAACGGCTTGGACGGCTCGTGGTGCAAATAACTTAACTCGTTTTTTACGTAATGGTGTTTTGGCAAATAACAACATTGCAATTTCGAGTAGTACCGAAAAAGCAGATGTACGTTTCTCATTATCACATAATTATCAAAAAGGAATTGTGCCAAATACGCAATTGAACGTAACCAATTTTAGCGTAAATGCTGGGGTGAATTTCTCGAAAAAATTGCGTTTAGAAACAAACTTAAACTACAACCGTCAGGCAACGCCAAATGTTCCAGATGTAAACTATGGACCTAACTCATTGATTTACAATATGGTTATTTGGGGTGGTGCAGACTGGAATGTGGACGATATGCGTAATTACTGGCAAGCTGGTAAAGAAGGTGTTCAACAAATTTATGCTGAATATCAACGTTATAATAATCCATATTTTGTTGCAAACGAATGGTTAAGAAGCCATTACAAAAATGATGTTTATGGTTATGCTTCATTAAACTACAATATCAACGATAATTTGAGCGTAACGGGGCGTACTTCGGTAACTACGTATGATATTTTCCGTTCTGAAAAATTCCCGTATTCAGCAACCGTTTACGGACGTGAAGAAGCTAAAGGTGATTATCGTGAAGATAAAAGAACACTTTTTGAAAACAATACCGACGTTTTGATTAAATACAATCAGAAATTCAATAATGCTTTTGATGTAAAAGTTTGGGCTGGTGGAAACATTCGTAGTTTCAAATACAATTCAAGTTACGTAACAACGGATTATTTGAATACACCAAATGTTTACACATTCTCAAATTCATTAAGACCCGTAAAAGCGTTCAGTTATTTAGCTGATATGGAAGTTCAAAGTGGTTATTATTCAGCCGATTTATCGTATAAAGGTTTATTTACATTCTCAACGACGGGTCGTGTTGACCGCCTTTCAACTTTACCAACTGGTAATAATACATTCTTTTATCCATCATTTGGTTTGAGTACTGTGATAACGGATTATGTGAAATTGCCAGAATCAATTTCATTATTGAAACTTCGTGCTTCGTATGCCAATGTGAAAGATGGTTTGACTCGTTCAACAATTGGTACTAACCCAAATGGTTCTTATGCTTTGGGGTATGGTTCAGAATACGCATCTTCTTACGACGGTCCAAACTATGCTAACTCAGTAGGTTATGGAATTTCTCCAACGTATAATATTCTTCCAGGAGCAACGTATTCGGATAAAATCAACAATCCTGCTTTAAAACCTAATTCAACGGAACAAATCGAATTGGGATTAGAACTAAGTTTATTGAAAAATCGCTTCTCGGCAGATGTAACGTATTTTACGTCTAACGATGGCCCACGAATTTTCAACCGTGATTTATCTCAAACAACGGGTTATACTTCTGCTATTGTAAACGGAATCAAAACTCAAAAAACGGGTTTAGAAGTAACCTTGAAAGGCTCGCCTGTCAAAACAAGTAATTTAACTTGGGATGTTCAATTGAACGTATCAAATTTCAAAGAAACTTTACAAGAAGTTTACAACGAAAACAACGTAAAAATTGACCGTTTACCTTCTAATTATTTTGTCGGGGGTAACGTTGGAAATCAATTTGTTAACATTGGTGAAAGAATTGACCAAGTGTTTATTGCTACTTACCAAAGAACTGCTGACGGACAAATTATCAATGATGCAGGTGGTCGTCCAATTGTAAATTCACGTGGTAAAATGGTTGGTTATGCCAATCCAGATTATGTTTGGGGATTAAATAACAAAGTTTCGTACAAAAATTGGTCATTAAGTTTCCAATTTGATGGACGTGTAGGTGGAACGGTTGAAGATTATATTCGTAAACAAACTTTCAGAGGTGGTCGTAACATCGAAACAGTTGAAGGAGCTTTAGGAGCTGCACGTGATTTTGATGCACAAGGAATAAAATCTTACATAGGAGAGGGGGTAATGATTACAGATGGCTCACCAACGTATGATTCAAATACAGGTTTAATTACCAATATGTCAGCTTTGAAGTTTGCTCCCAATACAACCAAGACTTTTGAGCAAGATTATATTAGTCGCTATAATGGAACAGCAGAAGGAAACATGATGAGCAAAACGTTCTCTAAACTTCGTGAAGTGACGGTAAGCTATAATTTCCCTTCGGCATTATTGGCAAGAACTTTTATTAAACAAGCCTCGGTTTCATTGGTTGGTCGTAATTTATTTTACTTCGTTGACAGCAAACACAGTGGTGTTGACTTAGACCAATTTACAGGTTTGAATGCAAGTACAGGTTTACAAACACCAACGATGAAACGTTTTGGTATCAATTTGAATATTACATTTTAAGAATAGCAAAAAGTTTTAAGCTATAAGTTTTAGGCTTTATTCCATTTGATAGCCTAAAACTTATAGCCTAAGATTGAAAGCTTAAAACAAAGCATTTCCAAATGAAAAAATATATTTTCTCTTTATTAATCATCTCACTTTTAGCAAGTTGTAGTGATTACCAAACGTTGGAAAAGAACCCAAACTTACCAACATCAGTACCTTCGTCAATTATTTTAAGAGATGTTCT
>JAAFIU010000414.1 GCA_013298805.1 Cytophagales bacterium
TAAATTATGCCTTTTACGTCGATTTATACGAAAATCGGGAACGTCTTGAAAGAAAATTTGCCAGTTCATCTGGCAAAGTTCTTAATTTTATAAATAACTCGCATTTTAAATGCGTTCAACCTGATTGTTATTTGCTAAAATAGCCTTACAATGTCCTTAATAATCCCCTTTATAGAAGAAGAAATTATTGACCAATATCTCACAGACGACAATCCCCGTCCTTGGATAATTGGTTTTAGTGGTGGAAAAGACTCCACTATGCTTTTGCAGTTGGTTTGGAATGCCCTAAAGAAAATACCTCCTGAATTGCAATTAACTCGTGATATTTATGTGATTTGTAACGATACAATGGTTGAAAATCCGCACATTGTGGATTTTATTAATCGAACACTTGCCAGCATTTCTAAGGCTTCTGTCGAACAAAATATGCCTTTTCAGGTCAGGCAAACTACGCCCCGATTAGAAGATACTTTTTGGGTGAATCTTATTGGTAAAGGTTATCCTGCCCCTAATAATACGTTTCGTTGGTGTACTGAACGACTGAAAATAAACCCTACAACTGAGTTTATCAAAAGTAAAATCAATGAAAAAGGCGAAGTTATTATCTTGTTAGGGACTCGTTCGGCTGAAAGCCAAAACAGGGCAAGGTCTATAAAGAAACACGCTGTGAAAGGGCAACGTTTAAGAAAACATATTTTGCCTAACGCTTATGTATATGCACCCATAAAGGACATTGAGACCAATGAATTGTGGCAGTATCTCCAACAAGTTCCGCCGCCCTGGGGTGGCACAAACAAAGAATTAGTTACGCTTTATAAAAATGCCAATAGCGGCGATTGCCCCTTGGTAATTGACGAAAGTACCCCCAGTTGTGGCAATAGTCGTTTTGGGTGTTGGGTTTGTACGGTAGTGAAGAAGGATAAATCTATGGAAGGTTTGATTCTGAACGGTGAAGAATGGATGTATCCACTTTTGGATTTACGAGACGAATTAGTAAATGGAAGAAATATCCGTGAGAATCGGGAGATTTTTAGAAGACATCGTAGATTTAAAATTGCGAAAAGTGAGGTAGATAAAAAAGTGGCTCAAAGCGAAGAAGGAGAACAAGAAGATGGTTCTTGGGGTGCTTATACACCCGTGTATCGTGCCAAGATTTTGCGGATGGTTTTGGAAGCACAAAAGGAAATTCAAGAATCTCAGGGAGAAACCATACAGCTCATTACCCATCAAGAACTCATAGCCATCCAAGTAACGTGGTATCGTGATGGTATTCTTAACCATAAGGTTTCAGATATTTATAATTCAATCTTTGACATTCATCTTAAAGTAAATAAGCATCAAGAAAGGAGAGAACAAGAAGAACAACTTCTCAGAGAGATTTTTGACGATGAAATCGAATTTGAGTTTATTCAAAAATCACTCAATATTTTAAGAACTAAAACTTTGATGCTTAAAAAAAGAGGGCTTTCAAATGACATTGAAAATTTGGTGGAGGAAGCTATCAATCAAAGAAAATAAAAAAAATTAAGTTAAATGGAGACACGAATTTTAGACTACTTCATCTACGCCTTCACACACTTACGCCGTGATTCTAAAAATGGTGGAGCACCTCACAAACCAATACTTCTTCTTTCCATCATTCACGAATACGAATTAGGCAGAATTTTAGACAATCGTATTTTTATTTCTCCCGAATTAACTCACTCATTTTCAGTTTATTGGAATCAATTAGTAGCAACAAAACATGACGCACGTTTTGCTCTGCCATTTTTTCATTTAACAGGTGAAAAAGGAAATTGGTGGAAATTAATTCCAAATATTGGTTGCGAATTATGGATTGACAATGCAGGTTCAATGCGTAGTTTTGGTAATTTAAGTGTTGCAGTTGCCTTTGCTGAAATTGATTTGGGTTTGTTTTCTTTACTTTCAAATAAAGAGTCTCGTGATGTTCTAAAAAGTGCTTTGCTGAAAGAGTATTTTCAAAATCAAACTATTGGAAATCAAGAAGATAACTATTTGGAAGATTTGAAAAATGAATTAAATGAGCCTAAAAGTGAGTATAAAAACAATTTACAGAATTTGAAGAAAATTCTTGACCCTGAAACTTATCAAATTGAAGTTTATAATCGTGGAACAATTTTTAGAAGAGAAATTGTGAAATTATATGACGAAACTTGTTGTATGTCTGGATTACGAGTTTCTGCCACTTTTACAATTACAATGGTAGATGCTTGTCATATTGAGCAATTTGCCAAAACCTTTAATAATCACCCTACAAATGGAATTGCTTTATGTCCAAATCTTCACCGTGCTTTTGATAGAGGTGCAATTTCTATCAATGATAATTATGAGATAATACTCTCAAAATCTTTCAAAGAGAATATTGAAAGTGATTACAGTTTTCATAAATTAGAAGGTAAATCAATCATTTTACCTAAAAATACTCAGTACAATCCTTCGTTAGAATGTTTTGCTTGGCATCGTAAAAATGTTTTTAAATTATGATAAATAATTTAACTCCAAAATTAGAGATAACCTTCAATGAAGGTGTAAATCAATATGAACTTTGGATTCATTACTACGATTTTACAGATAAATCATATTCTTCATCGTATAGTACATCCGTTACTCTTTTGTCTAATCTTGAAGTTTTAAAATCTTTATGCAAAAAGGAAATACCCTAAAATTTACTATCACTCTCCTATTTTTCAAGGAAAGAAATCTTAATCATAAATATTTCGAAATTTTATAAACTGCAATATTCTTCTCTACGAAGCTGTTTAAACTTTTATTTTTTTATTGATTTTACGTAAAAAAATGACTGAGAATGCGATAAAATGCAACGCAACCCAATTTTTGACTGAGAATTCAAACCTCACTAAAAGTGCTTTGAAAC
>JAAFIU010000191.1 GCA_013298805.1 Cytophagales bacterium
ATTAACGCAAAGTTTCCAAAGAAAATTCATGCCGTAACAGCAAAAGGATTTCTATTAAAAATACTCTGTTTCATTATTATGTATATACTGGATAAGCAATTTTCAGTTTAACGCAACTTACATTAAATAGACTGTATAGGTAAGATAGAGAACATAGATATTTGAAAACTTCCAGTTTTGTTCAAAAGTAAGTCTGATTGAATTTGACTTTTTGAAAGAATTTATTGGGTACAACATAACCAACCAATTCAACTAACACCTAAAACCTGACCACTAATCCCTAATTTTGTAAATATAAAACGTCTCATTATGATTATGCGACGGATTCAGCAAATACGCAATATTATCTACCAAACTCGGTTCAATATCTATTTCGTGTTCCATCGTTGGGAATACCAATTTCATTTCAGCCACTCGCTTTTCTAAATCAGAATTTCCTACTAAAATAATATAATTTGGTTTTACTTTTGTCCCTAATTTCAACTGATTAGGTAAATCCGCCATTTTTTCGTGCGTATCTACTGTATAATAATCGTAGCGTTTTTGTAAATAAAATGGAGCTTCGGGTTGAGAAAATTCATAATTTTGAAGCACAAAATTGTTCAAATCCCCTTTCTCCCGAAGATAATTCATACTCTCAACTCGTGAGCGTTTGGTATAAGTTACAGACAAAACGCAAAGTAAAATGGTATTTAAAACTAAGCCCCATATTACGGCAAATTTTGTAAATCCATGAAACCATTTTTTCTCACCAAATTGCTCGTATAAATCTCTAAATCCTATTGTGCCTAAAATGATGAAATAAGGTAAAAACGGCATAATAAAACGTTCCTGCTTATTGGCATAATACGAATGAAAGGCAAAAAAGAACAATGAAGCCCAAAAGAATACTGCCCGATAACCACCTTGAGTTGCCGTTTTGAAATATCCTGCCAATAATAAAAGAAACGGAAATGCTAAAAATAACCCTGCTACGGTTCCAATATAACGATGCCAAGGGCCATTTGGATAAGCTGCAATGTTATTTGAGTCACTATTATATTCGATGTATGCTTGGATAGAAGCAAATGGATTTCCCCAATAAAAATAGTCTAAAACTCCTTGTGTGAGCATGAAAAATACGCCCATTAGCACGCCAAAAATGATGGCTTTTTGCCAGTTTTGTTTGCTCAAAAGCCAGTTTAGACCGACTACGAAAGGGATGAAAACAATCTGATAACGGAATACAAAAGCAACTGTAAACCACCAAGCTGACCAAACTATATGCTTAGTTGTTATGTTCTTTTCAAGGGCGTAATAACAACCAATCAAAAGCGGAGGAACGCAGGCAAGTTCACGTAAATTACGTACAGATAGGAATGGGAAAACCCAGAAAATAGCCAATAAAAGCCCCACAATTTTGGCATCATTTACACGATTACTCAGGCGTTCAGTTATTTTGTAACCGTAATAAATGGTTAATAATGAGAACAATCCGTGTACTAAACGACCGACAAACATTTTAACTTCTGGATTGTATATTCCCACGAATTCGCACAAACCAAAAATTACATAATGAACTCCAGGATAAACCAAACTAAATAAGTAAATTGTACCTTTGGGGAAGTTAGGAAATGGCGTTTCTAAGCCATCTAATAGGTTTTGAGTAATTTCGATTACTTCAAAGTGGTCGTCAGTAAAGGCGTATCCTTTGGAAAAAATAATGGCTAATACTCTAAAAAATAATCCGATTAATAAGATTTTTTTAAGATTGAGTGTTTCTAAATATTTGGTCATTTGATTATTTGATAAGGTAGCACAAAGTTACGGTTTTTATTCACTATCCCCACTTCCCAATAAAATCCGAAACGTTGTTCCTTTATTCACTTCTGAATTTTTTACAAATAGTTTACCTGCGTGATAATTCTCAATAATACGTTTGGCGAGTGTTAAACCTAAACCCCAACCCCGTTTTTTGGTACTAAATCCTGGGTTAAAAACTTTACTTAAATTCTTTTTGGCAATGCCTTTGCCTGTGTCTGTAATATCAATGGCAATTTGGTCGTGTTTCAATTCTTTTAGTACCACCGTTAAAGACCCAACGCCTTCCATCGCATCAACAGCATTTTTACAGATATTTTCAATCACCCACTCAAATAAATAACGATTGAGTTTGAGCGTTGTGTGGCTTTGTAGCTGATTATCAAGGGTAAAGGAAACTTTTGTTGAAATCCGTTTTTGTAAATAAGCCATAAACGTTTCAATAGTTTCTACTACGTTTTCATCTTTCAAGACTGGCACCGAACCAATATTTGAGAAACGAGTCGTGATAACATCTAATCGTTGAACATCTTTTTCAATTTCTTTTACAATTTCGGGGTCAAAACTTGGGTCAGTTTTGAAATACTCTACCCAAGCCGTCAGCGACGACAAGGGAGTTCCCAATTGATGAGCGGTTTCTTTTGCCAAACCTACCCAAACACGGTTTTGCTCCGACCGTCTCGAAGCATCAAAAAATAAATAAGCAGCAAAACCAAATATTAAAACGATAAGTAATTGAAATACAGGATAATATCGTAAAATGTTGAGTAACTCAGAATTTCCGTAGTAAAGATATTCCTTATGAAAATCCATATCCAACTCAATCGGTATATTATCATCTTTAATAATATCATCTAATTTTTCTTTCAAGAACTCCTGCTTTTCCTTAGATGAAAGTTCTTTGGGAATTTCAATATTATTAGATTCAAGATAACCCGTTCCGTCTTTCAAAATTACAGGAATGGTATTGTTTTCATTGGCTTGCTTAAATTTCTCAAAGAAAAAGTTTACGTCTTGATTGGGGTCACTGGTCATGGTGTATTTAAAAGACTCAGCGTACAACTCAATTTGTTGCTTCTCTCTTTCTTCCAATTTGCTCACTAATTTATCAGTAATGTACAAAGAGGCGGCTCCCACAAGCACACAAAAAACCAAAAATGCAGCTTTCCACCAAGTATTTCGGCTATAAATATCAACGGTTAAAATCATAGAGTATTCATTATTTTGACTACCAATTTATAAAAAATTGAGTAACCATAAATTGTATTTTATTGATTAACGTAAAAATCGGTATAATTCTGCTTTATTTTACCAAAACTTACCTCAAAATCACAATTTTACCGCTACTTTCAGTGATACCGTTAATACTTAACCAATAAAAATACGCTCCTGATGGAAGTTTTTTACCCGAAGAATCAGTCCCATCCCAAATAAATTCGTTGATACCAATGTGTAAAAATTGACTCGTTGCATTGATTGATTTTACTATTTGTCCCAGTTCGTCATAAATCTCAATGATACAATTTCTTGGAATTTCGGTACCCGTCAGTGTGAACGAAAATTTGGTGAAAAACTCAAAAGGGTTTGGATAAACTAACCAAGATTTTAACTCGTTTTTCTGTATAATTCTGAATGAAATTTGGTAAGGTTGATTACCTGCCAAATTGCCTGCTAAATCTCTTCCTTGTACTTGTAAAGTCAGCGTATCTTCTCGTAAATTTTGAGGTAAGTATTTGATAGTGAAATCATTGTTACTTGTATCTGCTTTCCATGAAATTTCAGAATTACTAAAATGAATTCGTTGAAATGAACAAGTTTTACATGATTTTAAAGACATTTCTAAACCCGTAGTGTCAGTTCTAATTCTGAATAAATTTTCGTCTTTCAAGTTGATTTGAATAAGTGGTTTTGCCGAAACAATTTCATTATTTTGAATCTGCCGACCGTCGAAAGTTACGCTCAGAATTGGGTTGATTTTATCTGGAATTACGCTGAAATGATAGTCAATTGAATTGTTATTATAAATCTGTTCAGGCTGAATTTGTGGATTGAAAACTAAACTCAAGGTATTATTCCCAACAAGTTCAGCCGTTTGAATTGGGATACTAACGTTTACAGAATCAAGGGCGTTTAAGGCTTTGATTTTGAATATTTTGGTTTGTGATTTCCCCAAAGAACGATTCGATAAAACTTGTCTTACCGTGATAGAATCTTTGAAACTTTTGTCAGAGATATTCTTAAACCAAACGCTTGCCGTAAAGTTCTCGTATTCTTGTTTATCCGTAATTATTGATGATTGTTTTACATCAATAATTCCCTCTGGAACGCCTTTGTAAGTAACTATCCAAGATTTTAATTGTGGCGTTTTTCCAAATTCTTCACTTGTATTTAGGGTTAATTTTAATTTGAGGAATGGAAATCTTTTTGCCTCTATTTTATTGATATTCAACGAATTACTGTTGATTTTTTTCTGCAAAGTCGTTTCCTCTCCTTGTGCATTCACGCCAATAATATCGTAGAAAAAAGACTGCAAATTTTCTTGTTGAATTTTCAAAGAAATATCACCCCATTCTGAGGCAGGGCCGATAAGTGGAGAGGTAATTGTTCCCTCATTAAATTGGTCTTTGATTTCGTAATTATCCAAAGTCAAGATTTCTCCCGATGGATATTTGTCAAAATCGGGGAATAATTCCAATAATGCTTTTTTAGCTCCCTTCCTACCAATAACCAAAAATGGCGAACCATTGGCGTGACTAAGTTTTTCAATTTTAGCTAAATCAACGCCCAAATCTTGCAATTTTTGGAGATTTTCAAACGAAAAATTATCGTAATACAAATAACCTGAATTCCAAAGTATAACGTAATTTCCTGTGTTGGTTGCGTTTAAATAGTCGCTTAAATCGGTCGATTTTGCATCGGTAGAAAGATAATTAACCGAGTAAGGCGTGTAGCCACAAACCAATGATGGAATGACCGAGTACGGACGTAAAGCACGGTTAAAAGCTATGGCATTTAGGTTATTCCAAGGGTAACAAACGCCATTGCCAATTAGTTGTTTGTCGTTAATAATCAAAGAGTTAGCCAAATGTGGGCGAAGAATTCCACTATTGCCACCATATACTTTGGCGGATATTTTTAGATTAGACGAGGCGTATCTCCAACCTGTTTCATCTAATAAAATTTGGTTATCGGTCGTGGTTTTTGCTAATTGTGGGATACTATTTTGAGCGAATCCTTCTGTGCCATTTTTGATATAAATAAATGAACTTTCTGTCCAAGAATTTTCATTTGAAAACTTGGTTCGGAGGTAGTAAACGATACTGTCTTTTTCCAATATATTGGTTTTCCAATTAAGTAAAGGCATTCCCAAACTCGAATAACTTTTCTTGAAATTTGAGTTGAATTTCTTTGAACTATCCAACTCAATAATTACCGATAAATGATTATTTTCTGGAATTTGCAATATAAAATTTACCTCTTTTTGATTAACAATTGAAAACTCACGAGGCAATAAAATACCAATATTAGCACTTGGAAAATTGTAATCTAAAACGGCTAAATTATTCTTTTTATTTGCTTCAATGATTTGATTATCAGGGTCTAACACGACTTCAAAGCGATTGTTGCCAATACTCAAATTCTTATCATTTAGGATATTGAGATAAACGGTATCTTGAAAATTAATAGGATTGATATTGAGTTTTTCAAAACTATCTACAACGCCACTGGCATAAATTCGATTCAGTTTTAGGTTAAATTTCTTGGAAGAGATTCTGCCTAAATTGCTAATGACAATACCAATTTTCAATGAATCTGCATTGCTATTCAATGGAGAATTTGCATCAACATTTTTTATAAAGATAGAGGTGCTATTTGTTTCATAATCAGGGTTTTGGGTTGGGAAAAGTGCTACTGCGGGGTCGCCTTGAAGGGTGAGTTGTTGGGCATTAGCCAGTTCATAAATACTGTTTGGGTATTTCTTCAAATAACGATTTACGCTCTCCTGCATGACCGTTCCAAATGGCTTGTCTGAAAACGATGAATCTGTAAAAAGGGTATGATAAATTTCGTCAGAATACGTTTTCAGTATGGACGGATAACCCAAATTAGAATGTGCCAAAAATAAAATTGCACCCTTATCGGGTGTGTTTATCCAGTCTGTTCCAAAAGACGAACGAGTACCAAATAGGTCGCCAGCATCGCAACCATTCACCAAAACAAAAGGATATTTTCCTTTATTTTTGTAGCCCAAAAGCTCGTTGGAACAATAACCGATATCCATATCAGCCTGTCCAGAAGAGGCGTGTCCGAATAGCGTAATCATACCTACGCCTTCGTTTACACGTTCAGTTACGTTGATAAATTCTACTGGATTATCGGTTTTTTTAGCTAATAAATCCACCTTTTCACCTAAAAGTCCCGTCTCGCAAACTTGTTTAAAGTCTTTAATATAGTCTTTAAATGTGCTGATTTCATAAGGCGTTCTCCCGCCCGACATTTTCAACGATTTTTTTCGCCAAAGTGCGTCCATCGGAGAGCTTTCATGTTCTTTTACTTTCTTTAAATAATCTAAAACAGTTTGCGGATTATTTGTTGCTAAACGACCAATTCCAAGGCTCATAAAATTGGGTTCTGTGCTATTTAATCCCATCGTAAATGGCACGTCTGCACTTGGATAACCAACATTTGGTACTAAGTCAATTTGATAATCCGCTACATTTTTTCTGGCTCTTTGTGGATAACTTGATGTGCCAATCAAAAAGACAAATTGTGGTTTTGAAATACGCATCATGTAATTCAAAAAACGTTTAATTGCCAAAGGATTTTTATCGCCATAAGTAAATAAATTATACAACAAATCAATGTCCACACTTAGTGTATCGTAGTTCCCACCTTGCGTTGAAGCACGATAAGAAGCATATTCTTTAACTGTTTTAGATAATGAATTGTGGTTGATTATCAAGTAATTAGCTCTTGATTTAGAGATGTCTTTGAATTTGACAGGTTCAATAGAAATTACCTTTTTGAACTGATTTGTTGCTAAAATCTGATTGCCCGAAACTACGCATTCAATGCTATTTTCTTTTTGAGTAAAACCAATTTTTTGAATATTATTTTTATCGGTAATATCATATAATTGTACGCCCAAAGGTGAATTTGGAATACTTATCAATCGCTCATAAAATACGTTTTTAGCAAGATTGAAAACCTTTTCTGAAACACCCTTCATATCAAAATTTTGAGGATAAATTAGCTTGAGATATGACACCGAATATTGGTCGTTTAATGAGCCGACTGAGCGTGTAGAAACTCGTAAGGTATCATTGCTAATATCTTGGAAATTTAAAATTTTACTTCTTTTATTCGTGAAATAATTATCAAACAAAATGGTGTCAACAAGGTGTTGTGTTGAGCTTTTGCCAAGCCAAGTTTCAATAGCGTGTTCACCCGTAGAGCGACCTGTCAAAAGGATTTCCAATACAGGTTTTGTCGTCCTTGATTT
Organism: Cytophagales bacterium; assembly: GCA_013298805.1. Taxonomy (GTDB): domain Bacteria; phylum Bacteroidota; class Bacteroidia; order Cytophagales; family Spirosomataceae; genus Arcicella. Next base: position 7,304 of record JAAFIU010000191.1, read on the forward strand.
TATGACATTTTTAAGAATAAAGTCAAAATTAATAAATGTATTTTTCTTCAGAATCTCTCCCGTCCACCCTTTCCCATACGAATAATTGCTATTTAAAACACCCGAATTTAGAGATGTACCAATTGGCTCAGGCTGACCTTCGGTATATGATGACGTGAATAATTGTAGGCTTTCTTCGAGATGAAACGACTCAGGTTTTATATTTTCTGTATTTGTTTTTTGTACTGAATTTTCTCGTTTACCTATTTGATTATCAAGGTGATAAGTCAAAAAATAAGAAGCTGTGTCGGTATATAAGCTATAATATTGATGAGGTTGAGACTTGGTGGGATAATACATTGCCGAATCTAAAGAACCACCATTTCCTTCGGCATAAAATTCTATGAAATCTCCTTCGTTGAGTTGTTTATCCTCTTCTCCTTTAATGAAAATAGCCTGTTCATTTCCATTTCTAAATAATTGTATTTTTTGAGGATTGATAGAGACAGGAAAACCCGCAGATTTCAAATCATTATAGTTGATTTGGTAGATACCTTTCTGGGTTATTTTAATTTTAAAATACTGTTGATTAAAATTAATCCACTCATTCCCAATACTTTGGCAATAAGTATTGGGGGTAATGATTATCAAAAAGTAGAGAATGTAAAATGTTATTTGTGGTTGTAGTTTGTGTAGCATATTGTTTGATTTAATTCTTTTCCAAAATTGGCATTTTCTATTTCAAAAATATAGTAATAGACTTATTTTTTCCAAAATATGGCTCATTTATCTAACAAAAATTAATATTTTTCGGACTTATATACTTATTGATGCAAGTTAAATTTAAGTCGCAAAACCTCACCCCGACCCCTCTCCGATGGAGAGGGGAGAACTCGACCTTATTTTTCTCCCCTCTCCATCGGAGAGGGGTCGGGGGTGAGGTTTTGCATCAATCAAGTAGATACTTTCGAAAATTAATATTTATTCTCCAAATACTCATAATACTGGATATTTAAGTCCATAAAGTTTGAGTATATTGCTTTCAAAAACCTTTCAATCAACAAAAAACATGAAAAAAATAATATTATCCCTGTTCTGTTTGACTACGTCAATTTTTGCTTCTGCACAAACTGGATACACGCCTTCGGCAGAAAGTCTGAAAGCTCGTGAAGAATTCCAAAATATCAAATACGGAATGTTTATTCACTGGGGATTGTCGAGTCTTTTGGGGGATGGCGAATGGGTGATGAACAACCAAAATATTCCAGTAAAAGATTATACAAGGCTACAAAAAGTATTTAATCCGATTGATTTTAACGCCAAAACTTGGGTAGAAATTGCCAAAAATTCGGGCATGAAATACATTACCTTGATAACTCGCCACCATGATGGTTTTAGTAATTTTGACACAAAACAGTCGGATTGGAATATTATGAAAACGCCTTTCAAGCGTGATATTGTGAAGGAATTAGCCGATGAATGTCACAAACAAGGCATTAAAATCTGTTTTTATTATTCGCTATTAGATTGGTACA
>JAAFIU010000085.1 GCA_013298805.1 Cytophagales bacterium
GATGTAGTAGGCTTGTCAGAGATACATTGTCTTTTTCTAAGAAGTTGGTAAACCATATTGGAGCTATAAAATACTTCATTTGCCACTACAACAAATACATAGCATTACTTATTTAACACTACCCGTAATCTTTATTCTTTTCAAATGGCTCGTTTTCCCAATTATTAATACCATGAATTTCATAAATTCGTTCCGTTTGTTGGTAGTATTTTGAAATCACAACTCTGTATAGCCTATTTCGTGTTTTTGTACTTCCCATAAACAAAACTTTCGCTTTGGGATGAAGTGCCAGGAATACTTGAATTGTTTGTATGACGGTAGCCAAAACGGATTCCATATCTCCATTATCACTCACCACTATATCACTATAAATACCGTTTTCATCAATGTCTAAAAGTGCCAAATTAAATAGATTTTCAACTTCTAACTCTTTATATTGAATTACTTTTTGAATTATTTTTGTAGGACTAATACTCTCAAATTCAAAACGATAGCCATTTTGAATCACTTTAAAAGGGTAAGCGGGTTTATCCATTTTTAATTTAGTGGTTGCTTGTGTTTATATACAAATATAGCTTTAATGTATTTTCCCCCAAAGATAAAAATAAAAAAGTGGTCGATTTATGGGCGACCACTTTTTAGGGGTAAATATTTTCTCTAAACATTGAATTTTGTAACTTGTTATTTCAAAAACGTTCCGTCCATGAAATATCTATTCAAAATATTTATTATCTGTATTTTTTCTTCGCCAATATTGGCTCAACTCAATCAGTTGGGGCAAATAGAAATTCCGAAAGACCCCAAGTTTGAAGAGACTATTTCGGTTTTACCACTCAATAATGACGGATTACTTTTGACACTCGAAAAAGAAAGTTTTTTTAGTCGTAATAAAAATAGTTGGACTTTTTATCGCTTTGACACCGACTTTCATGAACGTTGGCAAACCTCTTTAAATATTGAGGTTGGCTTTGAAGCCGTCACATCTTACCAAAATGAGCAATATCTTTTTTGGTTATTCGCAGAACCTCAAACCTCGAAAATCATCATTGTCCGTTTAGATTTAGAACACGGTGAAATTGATGAATTCAAAGGTGATTTGTTAGGTTCAGTTGATATTAATTTTTTCAAAGTTTTGGGTAATACCGCTTTTTTAGGTGGCAGTTTTACCGAAAAACCCATTGTAATTTCGTTCTCGTTTTTTCACCAAAAAGGAACGGTTTTACATGGTTTGTACGACGAACATTTGGAAATTAATGGTTTGGAAATTGACGAAAAACGTAACGAAATTAACGTCATCGTCAAGGAAAGAAGAAATGGCAAATGTGGTTTGGCAATTCAAACTTACGCTGCCGATGGAAAATCTTTACGCACCATCCACGTACCTGATTTGGACGGAAATAGTTTGAGTTTTATCAGTGGAAAAATGTTGCCCCTCAACGAAAAGGAAACGCTTTTAGTCGGAAATTATTCAAACAATTGTAATGAATTTTCAAAAGGTTTGTACCTCACTCGTTTAGAAGAAGGTCTTGAAAAAGGTACAAGTATCATCAAATTTGCCGATTTGAAGAACTTTTTCAGCTTCATGTCTCCCAAGCGTCAAGAGAAAATGAAAGAGAGAATTGAACAGAAGAAAAAGGAAGGCAAAGAACCCAATTTTAGTTATAAATTATTAGTTCACAACTTGATACAAACCACTAATGGGTCTTTACTAATTGCAGAAATTTATTATTCACAACCCAAAGCAAGCGGGTCATTATCAGCATCTATTCTGAGCAGTAAGTCGAGTGAAAAAGAGAAAAAGATAGAAGAATACACTTTTACTCACGCAGTTATTTGTGAATTTGACAAAACAGGTAAAATACTGTGGGACAATGCCTTAGTAATGGACAATCTCCAAAGTGATGATTTAGTTGAACAAGTTCAAGTCTCAAAACTGGATGATAAATGGCTATTGGCATTTTTGAAAAAAGGTAAAGTAAACTTACAGCAAATTCAAGGCAGTGAAAATGTAGGAGAAAAAGAAATCTTTGAAATTAAAACTGAAGCCTCTGCCAAACCCGACGAAGATACCAACGTAGCGGCTTGGTACAACCAAAACTTTGTGGCTTGGGGTACACGAAAAATCGAAGGGAAACGGCATGAAGACCCCACCAAAGAGGTCTTTTATTTACACAAGTTAGGTTACGGAAAAGAGAAATAGGGTAAATTCTTTGTAAATTTGTAATTCAAACAATTTAATAAAAACGTGTACCACGACGCACTTCAACATCTCCGCAAAGGTGATACCATACTTTACCCCTCTGATACCATTTGGGGATTGGGCTGTGATGCCCGCAACGAAAAAGCCGTTGACAAACTTTTCGTATTAAAACAACGCCCTGATAATAAAGCATTTATTATTTTAATTTCTAAAATAGAACAACTTTCGGAATACGTTTTGGAAGTACCAGAACTGGCTTGGAATTTAGTAGAATTTGCCGAAAAACCATTGACCGTCATTTATCCAAAAGGCAAAAATTTGCCCTCAAATTTGATGGGCGAAGACGGTTCAATCGCAATTCGTTTGGTGAAAGATGAATTTTGTAAAGGCTTAGTTCATAAACTTGAACGGGCAATTGTTTCAACTTCGGCTAATTTCTCTGGGCAGCCTTCTCCTACTAAATTTACAGATATTTCTCCCGAAATTGTCAACGGCGTGGATTACGTCTTGCACAATCCGAAAGGGGAAAATAAAAACACGCAACCTTCGCAAATTGTAAAATTAGGATTGGGGGGCGAATTTGAATTTATTAGAAAGTAAAACTGTTTTTAATATGCCAGAAATTAGTCGATTTTTCGGAATTATCATTTATATGTATGCCAAAGACCATCTACCTCCGCATTTTCATGCAGAATATGGTGATGAAGAAGCTATGTTTTCAATAGAAACTTGTAATATCATTATAGGTGATTTACCTCGAAAACAAACTCGTTTAGTACAAGCTTGGGCAGAATTACACAAAGAAGAATTGATGTCCAATTATTTGGAATTACAACAAGAACAAGCAACCTTTTTCAAAATAAAACCCTTGGAATAAGATGTTACCAAGAATCAAAAAAATATTAGAGGTTGAAGCATACTCAGTTAAATGTTTATGGACAACGGGTGAAATCAAAACTATTGATTTTAGTATTTTTTTACAAGATTATAAAGATAAACCACAATTTGTCTTCGCTAAATTATTAGACAAATCAATATTTAAAAATGTACGGCTTGATACCGTTGGAAAAACCTTGTGTTGGGAAAATTTAACCACTATGCGAGATTACGACGGAACTATCAAACCCGCACCCTTAGATTTTTGCCCAGACGTATTATACTCGTGGGCAACCTAAATTATGAATTTTACAGAAACATTACATACAAATCCCATTTTCAAACTTGTATCTGACTCAGCTAAACAACTGAATATCAGATCCTTTGTAGTGGGTGGGTTCGTCAGAGACTTAATTCTGAACCGTCCTTCTAAAGATATTGATATTGTGTGCGTGGGTTCGGGTGTTGAGTTGGCAGAATTAGTTGCCAAAAACTCTGGTCGTGACGAAGTATATTTATCAGTTTTTAAAAATTTTGGAACAGCTCAGTTAAAAATTGACGATTGGGAAGTAGAATTTGTGGGAGCAAGAAAAGAATCTTATCAACGAGATTCTCGCAAACCAATTGTGGAAGATGGTACGCTTGAAGACGACCAAAATCGTAGAGATTTCACCATAAATGCAATGGCTATCTCTTTGAATGACAGCGACTTTGGCGAATTACTTGACCCATTTGACGGTTTGGAAGACATTCGTAGAAAAATTATCAAAACGCCACTTGAACCAAGCATTACTTTCTCAGACGACCCTTTGCGAATGATGCGAGCGATTCGCTTTGCGAGCCAGTTAAACTTTGATATTCATCCCGATACTTTTGATGCTTTAATCAAGGAAAAAGAACGCATTGATATTATTTCAAAAGAAAGAATTACCGACGAATTAAATAAGATTATTCTTTCAAAAAAACCATCTTACGGCTTCCTTTTGCTTGATTCTTGCGGATTATTAGCCAAAATTTTTCCTGAGTTTGTCAAGCTAAAAGGCGTAGAAACCGAAGAAGGAAAAGGACACAAGGATAATTTTTACCATACCTTACAAGTATTGGACAATGCTGCTCAAAAAACGGATGATTTATGGATTCGTTGGGCGGCAATTCTGCACGATATTGCCAAACCTGCCACCAAACGTTTTGTCAAAAACAAAGGCTGGACTTTTCATGGACATGAAGAAATGGGAGCAAAATGGGTAAAAGGAATTTTCACAAATATGCGTTTACCATTGAACGAAAAAATGCGTTTTGTGAAAAGTTTAGTACGCCTCCACCTTCGCCCGATTGCCTTATCCAAAGAAGAAATTTCAGACTCTGCTCTGAGAAGATTACTTTTTGAAGCAGGCGAAGATTTGGAAGGTTTAATGATTTTGTGTCGTGCAGATATAACCTCAAAAAATGGGGATAAAGTAAAACGTTACCTTCGCAATTTTGACATTGTTGAACAGAAATTAAAAGAAGTTGAAGAGAGTGATAAATTACGTCAGTTCCAACCAGTTATTACAGGTGAAATGATTATGGAAACCTTTGGTATTCAACCATCACGTGAAGTTGGGATTATTAAAGTTGCCCTCCGAGAAGCTATTTTAGAAGGTACAATTGCCAATAATATCGAATCAGGAATGCCTTTTTTATTAGAAGAAGGGGCAAAATTGGGTTTAGTACCCGTACAAAATCAATAATATTCAACTAACTACACAAACAGACACGAATTTGAATAGTTTTTTCTAAATTGTTGAAAAAACTATTCAACGATGACTGAAAAACAATCTCGCCGTTCGTTCCTTCAAGCCTCTGCATTGGCTGGAACGGCACTTTTACTCCCTGATTCGCTACGTGCGAATACAAAATCCAATCCAAAAAATGTTGGTTTGCAGTTATATTCTGTTCGTGAGGACATGAAAAAAGACCCGCTCGCTACTTTGAAAAAAGTAGCCGAAATTGGTTATAAAAACGTAGAACACGCCAATTATGTAGAGCATAAATTTTATGGTTATCAACCCGCAGAATTTCGTAAAATCATTGACGACTTAGGACTAAATATGCGTAGTGGACACGTTACTTTAGGCGGTAATCATTGGGATGCTACCAAAAATGATTTTACCGATGCGTGGAAAAAAACGATTGAAGATGCGGCTATTTTAGGGCAAAAATATATTATCAGTCCGTGGTTAGATATTAGTTTACGTAAGAATTTTGACGACTGTAAACGCTTCATGGACGTATTCAATAAGTGTGGGGAATTGACTAAAAAATCAGGCGTAAAATTCGGTTATCATAATCACGATTTTGAATTTAGTCTCCGATTAACGAGCGTTAAGGTTTACGACATCATCATGCAAAATACCGATCCCAATTTGGTTTGTCAGCAATTAGACATTGGTAATATGTACAACGGTGGTGGACGTGCGGTAGAACTCTTGCAACAATACCCAGGACGCTTTGAGTTAATGCACGTGAAGGATGAAATTAAGGGAGAAAAAGAGCCTTACGAAAGCACTATTTTAGGAACAGGAATCATCGGTGTAGCTGAAGTTTTAAAATTAGCAGCAAAAAGCGGTGGCACAACAGAGTACATTATTGAACAAGAATCCTATCAAGGAATTCCACCAATTGAGTGCATGAAAACTGATTTGGAATGGATGAAAAAAGCGAAGTTTTAAGCAGTTAGCAGTTAGCAGTTAGCAGTTAGCAGTTAGCAGTTAGCAGTTAGCAGTAAAAAAGCCAGTTTGGGAATTGTTAGTTTCCCAACTGGCTTTTTTTTCTACTTTATATTTTTACTGTTAACTGTGTACTGCTAACTGCTTACTGATAACTGATATTATTTTTTGCCTCTAACGGCTCTGGCAATCACCGCCCATTTTTCGTCAGAAATTTCGTTTAAGTCTGAGAATTCCCCTGCTCCCATTAGCCATTCTCCACCGTCAATTGTAATCACTTCACCATTGATATAAGCCGAAAATTCAGACATTAAATAAGCCGCTAAATTGGCTAATTCTTGGTGTTCACCTACTCTTTTCAAAGGAATTCTATGCTCTGGAGCTAATTTAGTTGCTAATTCCTCTCCCATTGCTTCAGCAGGAAAAAGACGTTCCCATGCTCCTTCTGTTGGAAATGGACCTGGAGCGATGGCATTAAAACGAATGCCATATTTTGAGCCCCATTCAACCGCCAATGAGCGTGTAAGTGCTAATACACCCGCTTTTGCCGTGGCAGAAGGTACAACATAACCCGACCCCGTCCACGCATACGTAGTCACAATCGACATGACTGTTCCTTTAATTTTCTCAGCAATCCAATATTTTCCAAAGGCTAAGGAGAAATTATACGTTCCCTTCAGAACAATATCAACGACAACATCAAACGCTTTATGAGAAAGATGTTCGGTCGGACTAATAAAGTTCCCTGCGGCATTATTGACTAAACCATGAACTGCTCCAAAATGCTCAACTGCCGTTTTGAGTACATTTTCAACCTCCTCATAATTACGAGCATCGCAGGCAATTGGTAATACTTTACCTCCAGTTTCAGCCATTAATTCGGCGGCTGTTACTTCCAATACAGGCATTTTGCGAGAAGCAATTACGACATTCGCTCCTAATTGTAAAAAATATTTAGACATCGAACGCCCTAAACCAGTTCCTCCGCCCGTCACAACAATTGTTTTTCCTGCTAAAGATCCATCTCTGAGCATGGGTTCATTAAAATTCATTTTGTTAGATTTTTTGTTATGATTTCAAGATTAAATATAACGCAATATCGTTCAATAAAAATTGTTATGCAAGCATACTTTTTAGAATTATTGGCAACAAAAAATCCCGAACCTTTCGATTCGGGATTTTTTATTATTGTAATTGATTCTCGGAATATCTTAGTTGAAGATATAACGAATACCAATTTGTCCTTGCCATCTTGAACCAAGACCTACTGCATTTTGGAATGAATCCGTCAAAGGAGTAGTGCCTGTACGGTATGGGAATGTAAAAATTGGTTTTCCTGTTGACACAGAACCTGCAGCATTATCATATCCGATAAAACTAAGAGGATTTGCTTTAATAGGGCTTTGTACAATTCCCCAGTTGCTGGTTACATAGTTTCCTGCATTAAATAAGTCAAAAGTTAATTGAAGCGTATTTACTTTTCCGCCAATTTTAATATTAAAGTCTTGAATAACTTTAAAGTCAAAAGAAGCAGCCCAAGGTAATTCAGCACCGTTACGTTCTGCATATTGTCCACGACGTGAGTTTAAATAAGCATCTTGTTTGATATAGTTATCTAAATCAGTCCATTGTTGAGCGGCAGTATAAGTACCAATTGCTTTTAATAAAATTTCCGATTGGTCTTTTGGAATATACATCAAATCGTTTCCTGTTTGAGCATCACCATTCATATCACCATTATAAACATAAGAATAACGTCCAGCAGGTCCAAATGTATAAGTAAAGCCAAAAGTTGTTGCCATTTTATTATTTAAATAGTTCAATTTGTAACCGCCATAAGCTAAAATTCTATGACGTTGTAAAAAGTTTGAATAAGAAGCTACATCTGCGTTTGGGTTTCCAGAAACTGGACGACCGCTCCAAATACCAATCGCAGTAGTTCCACCATCATTAACTGAACGAGAATCTGTGTAAGTATATGATAAACTGGCAGATAAACCACTTTCAAAGTTTTTAGCAATTGTACCTGTTAAGAAATAGCTATAACCATTGCTTGTATTTTTAATTAAAATCGCATCAGAAATATTTGGATTAGTACCAGTATTAGATGTTGTTTTTGGAACTTCTCCACCTTGAACAAATGCTGATTGATAAACAGACCCATATATTCTATTATTTGTCTGTAAGCTGAATGTTTTTACTCCTTTACTATCAACGGTATAAGATGTAATAGGAATACCCTTTTCATCATATCTAAAATAAATTGGGCGATTATCAGCTCCAATAGCATTTACAGTTGAAGATGGCAAGTTGATATTTTCAGTATTGATAGCATTAATATCTTTTGTATATGAACCTTCAAAAGTCGCTAACCATCCATTTCCTAAGTTTTTATCAACCGCTAAGTTTGCTCTAAAAATTTGAGGAAATTTAAAGTTAGGGTCTGTAATCGCCAAATTGTAGCTGGTTGGAGTGATTACACTTGTAAAATCAACTTTCGGACGATAAGCATCCACTGATGGGTTGAAAGGATGATTCGCCACACCTGCCCCCCCCAAAGGATTATTAATTGATTCAGAACCAAACAATACACCATTATTAGATAATTGATTAGAAATCCATACATAAGGCGCACGTCCAGAGAAGATACCTAATCCACCACGAATCTGTGTTTTCTTCTCTTCGTTTACATCCCAGTTAAACCCTATTCTTGGAGAATATAACAAGGTAAAATCAGGGAATTGATCAGTAGCCACTTTTAAGCCATCTCTGAAAGTAAGTCCAGGAACAAAAGTGTTAGTTGTTGTTCTGTTAATATCAACAGGAATACTTGTTCCGTCAGCACGTATTCCAACAGTCAATTTGAATCCTTTAGCTAAAGTCATTTCGTTTTGTGCATACAAACTTACTGTATTTCCTTTTAAACGAGCAAATGGGAAATCAGCAGCATTTGACCATCTTTGACGGAACTGTTGAGCATTCGCCAATCCATCATTTGCACTTTTATAGAAATCATCAAACGATTGGAATACATAACCTGTGTTATAATCAGGAGCAAATCCATTTCTGAATGAATTACCTTCATAAGAAGCACCAAATGTCAACAAATTTTTTCCTGCGTAAATAGTTACGTTATCTGCAATTTGAAGTACATCTGAATCTAAAACGTTGAAAGCTGTAAATGGCTCATATCCAAAAGTTGTCGAAATGGTCGTACTATTAGCTACACCATTACGAATATCAACTAATGGAAATAAACCTGTATAAGGTGTTTCACGGAAGTCACGCATTTGAGTGTAACCAACGGTTAAATTGTTAGCAATTTTACTTCCGAAAGTTGAATTTAATTCAGCGATATAAGAATCTAAATTATTATTGATTCTATAAAAAGAACTTTGAAATGGAAGTAATGTATTTGAAGGAGCTCTACCACTTGGTGGTTGGTCAGAGTATGAACGTAATGTATTGTACTTAACAGATAATTTATGTTTATCTGAAATATTCCAATCTAAACGTGCGTTGAATTTAGTGCTTTTTGAAATTCTATCATATCCTTGATAAGCACCTGGGTCATAATTATATTTTGAAATCAAAAATGCTTTTAATTTATCCAAATCAGCCGATTTTGCAAGAGAAGTAGAAGCATCCGCAGTTCCACCATCAACAGTTGGCTTAAAAGTAGTACCTGGATCTGTTTTAGTTTCTTGTTCGTAACTGGCAAAAATAAAGAGTTTGTTCTTAATGATTGCTCCACCGATACGACCTCCGAATTGCGTTGTATTCGTATTAGGTAGGATATTTTCAATACTACCAATATTTTTACTAATTAAATCTTGATTACGATTAAATGTATATACCGAACCAGACCATTCGTTTGTACCGCTCTTTGTAACAACGTTTACATTGGCACCCGTTGACATACCCAAACGAACATCAAAAGGAGCAAGGTTTACTTGAAATTGGTCAATTGCATCAACAGAAATTGGTTGAGCCGAAGCCTGTCCACCAATTGTACCACTTAAACCGAATGTATTGTTGAACAAAGCACCATCCACTGAAATATTATTGAATGAATTACTACGTCCTCCAAAACTCAAACCACCATTTGAACGGGGGTCTAAACGAGCAAAGTCAGTCAATGAACGATTCAATGTTGGAAGTGTTTTAACTTGGTTATTACCAACGGTTGTAGCCGCACCTGTACGACCAGAGTTGATAACAGAACTACGAGCAGCCACAACTTTAACCTCTTCTAATTGAGATTCGGCAACTTCTAATTTTGCATTAATACGAAGGTCTTGTGCAATTGTTAAACTGATACCAGTTTTTACAACATCTTTGTAACCAACAAATGAAATTGTTACTTTATAGGGTCCACCAACACGCATATTCACGATGTTGAAACGACCATCTGCACGAGTAGCAGCACCATAACGAGAACCAGTTGGTTCATGGATAGCAATAACATTCGCACCTGGCAAGCCTGCACCTTTTTCATCTAATACCGTACCCGAGATAGCAGCAGTAGTTGATTGAGCGAAAACTTGCACACTTGAAAGAGTCATGATAAAAGCAATAAATGCTCCTAAAACAACCTTAGCGGTAAAGATTTTTTTCATGATTTGAAATTTGGAATTTAGTTAGAAATTGAATTGGTGAATTTGAGTACAAAATAACAACAAAATTTTAGCAAGAACAATAAGCATTTATTAAGAAAATGTGAAAATCTAAGAGACAACCTGTTGATTTATAGGATTTGTTAAAGAAAAACTACAAAAAAGTCTATTCTTTGGTTTTATTTTTTTCTGGATGAATTTGAATGTAATCCTAAATTATTGAAGTCTATCAATTTAGTATTTTTTTAAGATTATACATCTTAACTTTGTGGTAAATAAATAATAGATTCGTCCATCTGAGTAGAAATGATTAATTTATTATTAAAACTAATAATTTTACGACAAGTTTATTTTAGCACTCTAATTGAATGAAACTTTTTTATAGACAAGTAGGCGAAATAGGTACTCCAATCATTATTCTACATGGCATTTTTGGCTCTTCTGACAATTGGCTAACTATTGGAAAGGTTTTAGCGGATACCCATCGGGTATATATGCTTGACCAACGCAATCATGGACAATCTCCTCGAAGTGACGAGTTTAATTATGATGTTATGGCGGCTGATTTAAAGGAATTTATTGATGACCATCAGTTAAAAGATGTCATTTTAATTGGGCATTCGATGGGTGGAAAAACAGTTATGCAATTTGCTATGAACTATCCAGATAGTTTCTCAAAAATGATTGTGGTAGATATTGCTCCCAAATTCTATCCTATCCATCAAGCAATGATCTTGCAAGGTTTGTCTTCCATTAACTTGAAAAACCTAAAAAGCCGTACTGAAGCAAATGAGTTGATGAAACGATTTGAAGAAAGTGAAGGTGTACGCCAATTTCTGCTTAAAAACCTTTGGAGAAATCCAGAAAAAAACAATGAATTTGACTGGCGAATTAACATTCCTGTTATTACAAAAAATATTGACATTATCGGGCATGAATTAGCCCATGAGAAAATAGTTACCAAACCTGTTTTATTCATTCGTGGGTCGGAATCTCACTATATCCAACCAGAAGATGAACGAAAAATTTGGGAATTATTCCCTAATTATGAAATCGTAACCATTGAAGGGGCTGGTCACTGGGTACAAGCGGATAAGCCACAGGAGTTTATTAATATTGTAAAACGATTCTCCTGAATCGTTGTAAAATGTAAAACGATTCTCCTAAATCGTTGTAAAATGTAAAACGATTCTCCTGAATCGTTGTAAAATGTAAAACGATTCTCCTGAATCGTTGTAAAATGTAAAACGATTCTCCTGAATCGTTGTAAAACTTAGAAAACTTTGTACGATTCTCCAGAATCGTTGTACACTTAAAAATCATCCAATATGTTACACCAACCATTTAAACACTTTTATTGTAGAAATCTTCCTCATTACTCCAAAAACCATGTTAAATATTTCATCACAAGTAGGCTTGATGGCACATTGCCAACATCAGTAGTTCAACAAATACAGGAAGAAGAAGCGTTAGAGAAATTAAAGATAGAAAACGACTTAGAACTATCAGACACAGAGAAAAAAGATCTGAAAGATAAACTTTATCAGAAATATTTTGGTAAATATGACAACTTAATAGACAATGAAACTTATGGACCAGCATGGTTAAAACAACCAGAATTAGCCAAAATTGTAGCCGACTCATTCTTTCATTTTAATTCTACCGATAAAAAATATGAACTCATTTGTTTCTGTATAATGTCTAATCACTTTCATTTGGTTTTTGAAATGATTCAAGAAAACTATCCTATAAATAAAATTATGCAATCTATTAAAGGGTTTTCTGCCAGAATGATTAATAAAAAGTTAGGAAAAAATGGAGACATTTGGCAGGATGAAAATTATGACCGAATTGTTCGTAACGGGGAAGAATTAGGGAGAATTATTCGCTATACACTGAACAATCCAGTAAAAGTAGGCTTAGTGGAAAAGTGGGAAGATTGGGAATTCAATTATTTAAACCCGAACTATTCTTTTTAATTTTACGATTTTAGAAAATCTAAGGATTTTAACTTTCACGATTTTGGAAAATCGTGGTACACTCACAAATGCTATATTTAATACCAACAACACTCGCTCCAGAAACGAGCGAAGCCGTTTTACCCGCTCAAATCAAAGATGCAATTATTTGTACTGATTATTATTTTGTAGAAAATATTCGTACAGCCCGAAGATTTATTAGTGACTTAAAAATTGGCAAAGTTATCGACAATCTCCATTTTTTTGAACTAACGAAGGACACGCCTATTGGTGAGGTACGCAAATATTTTAATGCTGTTCCTCGTGGACAAAATATCGGTATTATGTCGGAAGCAGGTTGCCCAGGTGTTGCTGACCCTGGAGCTTTAGCCGTAAAAGTTGCTCATCAATTAGGGGTAAAAGTTATTCCTTTAGTTGGACCTTCTTCTATCCTATTGGCTCTGATGGCTTCTGGTTTTTCGGGACAATCATTTGTTTTTCATGGATACTTACCGATTGACAAAGTAGAACGCTCGAAAAAAGTAAAAGCCTTAGAAAACGAGTCAAAAAGGCAACAGACTCAGATTTTCATGGAAACGCCTTTTCGGAACAATTCATTTTTAGAAGATTTACTCAATATTTGTCAGCCCGATACAATGTTATGTATTGCCTGTAATGTTACGGGAAGCGATGAAATGATTCAAACAAAATCCGTTGCTGATTGGAAAAATAAAAAACCTGATTTACACAAAAAACCTACCATGTTTTTGATTGGTTAAATTTGGGTTTCATCTAAAGCTTTATTTTTTATTACTTTTGTAAAATGATACAAGTCCATACATTTACTTTCAATCCATTCTCGGAAAATACCTTCATTCTCGCTGACGAAACCAAAGAATGTGTCATCGTTGACCCAGGTTGTCATAATTATGAAGAGCGTAAGGTATTAAAAGATTTCATTGATAATGAGCAACTAAAAGTGGTTCATTTGCTCAATACCCACGCACACATCGACCACGTTTTGGGCAATGAATATGTAAAAAGAACCTTTGGCGTGAAATTACACTTACACCGAAAAGACCTGCCTATTTTACAAAATGCAGCTTCTCGTGCTGAATATTATGGCTTTCCGAATTATGAAGGCTCGGAAGTAGATGTTTTCATTGAAGAAGGCGATATTATCAAGTTTGGAAATACGGAATTAGAAATCCTTTTCGTTCCCGGTCACGCCCCCGGTCATGTGGCTTTTATCAACAAAGAAGAAAATATTTGTATCAGTGGCGATGTGCTTTTTAAAGGAAGTGTTGGAAGAACCGATTTTCCACTTTGCAGCTTCCCAGACTTAGAAAACAGTATTAGAACAAAATTATATACCCTCGACGACGAAATGGTAGTATTCCCCGGTCATGGAGGAATCACAACGATTGGTTACGAAAAGAAAAAAAATCCTTACGTTAAGGCATAACTAAAACTTAAAAATAGAATTCATATTTATCAAATGACATTTTCTATGATACCTATGCTATCTATGTGGTTTCAATGAACGAAATAAAAAGACACATTCCCAATGCACTAACTTGTGGTAATTTAATCTGTGGAATATTCGGAATTATACAAGTATTTGAAGGAAATCTTACCAATGCGTCGATGCTAATTGGGTCTGCCCTCATTTTTGATTGGCTTGATGGGTTCATCGCACGCTTGCTTCATGTAACCTCTCCCATTGGCAAAGAATTAGATTCTTTGGCTGACATGGTTACCTTTGGCGTATTACCCGCTTTAATGATGCTGAAACTAATTGAAAATAGTTGCACATCTGGTACTTGTACCGTTGGAGCATTCGGTTTTTATAAACCTTATATTGCCCTTGCTTTAGCTGTTTTCTCTGCCTTACGATTAGCCATGTTCAATGTCGATACTCGTCAAAGTCATTCGTTTATCGGTGTTCCAACTCCCGCCAATGGAATGGTGGTAGCATCATTACCTTTGATATTGATGTATAACCCAGCGTATAGTGCTTATATTCTCAATTTCAATGTGTTAGTATTTTACTCAATTATTATGTCATATCTTTTAGTGGCAGAATTACCTCTTTTTGCACTGAAATTCAAGAATTTTGGCTGGGCTGAAAATCAAATCAAATATATTTTTCTGATTGTTTCGGTATTACTCTTGATTTTGCTGAAATTTGTAGCAGTTCCTTTAATCATATCATTATACATTATCATTTCAATAATTCAGAATGTATTCAAGAAAGAATAATCAAAGATTTTTTTGAAATATAATAAGAATGTGTAATTTTAACACGATTTATCATTTTGCATTGGTAAAATCATTATTATAAGTCATTTACCCCACGAATCCCAACTCTTTTAACAAAAAATTCCTCCACTGGGGCTGGAGGTACAATTGTATCATGAAATTTTTTATTGACACAGCAAATCTTGCTGAAATTCAGGAGGCTTATGATTTTGGTGTATTAGACGGCGTAACGACTAATCCTTCGTTGATGGCAAAAGAAGGCATCAGTGGAAAAAATAACGTGTTGAAACACTACAAAGCTATTTGTGACATCGTGGATGGTGATGTTTCGGCAGAGGTTATCGCAACTGACTATGAAGGGATGATTCGTGAAGGCGAAGAATTGGCAGATTTAGATGAGAAAATCGTTGTAAAAATTCCAATGATTAGAGACGGTATTAAAGCAATCAAGTATTTTTCTGAAAAAGGAATTAAAACGAATTGTACTTTAATATTCTCGGCAGGTCAAGCTCTTTTGGCAGCAAAAGCAGGTGCAACTTATGTATCGCCGTTCATTGGTCGTTTGGATGATACAGGATATGACGGAATTGACTTAATCGAACAAATCCGTACTATTTTTGATAATTATGGTTT
>JAAFIU010000108.1 GCA_013298805.1 Cytophagales bacterium
CGTTATGTTAAATTTTTAAAGAAAAAACTAAAGGCAAACGATTTTAACCAATGTGCGAAAGCACCTGAAAAACTACTTACAACTAAAAACTCAAGACGATGAACGTAAAAATGAAATCTCTATTGGCGGCTGCAGGTTTGTTATTTACTACCATAGTAAACGGACAAACAGTTCAGCAAGGATTAGCGCAGTTGGATGGAGACCAGCCAACAAAAGCTAAAGCAACAATGACAGCGGTAGTGACGGCTTCGCCGACTGCTGAAAATATGTATTATTTAGGATATGCTCAACTTCGTACTGGAGATTTGGCAGGAGCAAAAGCAACTTTCGAAAAAGGCTTAACTGCTGAACCAAAACAACCATTGAACTCAGTAGGTTTGGCAACTTTGTTATTGGCAAACAAAGATGCACAAGGAGCAAAAGCAGCGTTTGACAAAATTTTGTTAGACACTAAAATGAAAAATGCCGAAGTAATGTTCCGTATTGCAGAAGCATATACATTGTATGAGCATACTAATGACCCAGGTGAGGCAGTACGTTTGATTGACTTAATTACTGAGAAAACTAAAAAGCCTTTAACAGTTGATATGAACATTGTGAAAGGTGATGCTTTTTTACTTAAAAATGATGGAGGTCCAGCGGCAACAGCCTACGAGCAGTCAATTTTAGTAAACAAAACAGCTAAAGCTTATATCAGATTGGGCGTTGTTTATTTGAGAGGTAAAAACTATCAGTTTACGGTAAATAGCTACCAAAGTGCTTACGATACAGACTCAACTTTTGCTCCTTATTATAAGCGTATGGGTGAATATTATATCATCTTTAACCGTTATAAGCAAGCATCGAAATTGTTCAGAACGTATGTTGATAGAGCAGAAGCTACTGCACCAGTATTGTTAGAAACTGCTAAATTATTGTTCTTGGCAAAAGATTATGAAGGTTCAATGGACTTTACTCAAAAAGCTGAAGCAGGTGGAGCAACCGATAATGATGTATTCAGAATGAAAGGGTATTCTGGAATTGAATTAGGAAAATGTCAGGATGGTATTGATAACTTAGAGAAAATGGTGAAAGCAGGTGTGAAGCCTTATTTCTTGGATAATGTTTACTTTGCAAAAGGTTATCAGTGTTTGAAACAAGATTCTTTAGCTTTGACGTATTACGAAAAAGCAGCACCATTAGATACTATCAACAACCATAATGCAACAATGTATTCAATTGCTTATGGAGCGAAGAAATATGCTAAAGCTGTTGATTATGCAACAAAGTCAATGGAATGGAAATTGACTAAGAAACAAACATTAAACAGTACAGACTGGTATAATGGAGCAATGGCTCAGTATTTTGTAACGGCTTATACGCCACGTGAAGATACACTTGGAAGATACAATAATGGTATTAAAGCAGATTCAATGTATGCAAAAGCAATTGCTATCAACGATAAATTTGCTCCTTTCCATTTATTCCGTGCAAGAACAAACAACTATATTGATTATACAGGAACAAAATGGTTGGCAGTTCCTCACTACGAGAAATACTTGACAGTTGTTGACTTAGCAAAAGCAAATAAAGATGCCGTTTATGATGTTTATAAATATTTAGCAGGTTATCATATCAATGTAACGAAAGATTTGGTAAAGGCTCAAGAATATGTGGACAAAGCAGTTGCCATTAAAACTGAAGACCCAGACGGATTGAAAGCAATGTTGAATCCTGCATCGGCAACGCCAGCACCAGCTGTAAAAGCACCAGTAACGCCAGCAGTTAAAACGCCGAAAAAATAATTTTTTATATTTTCAAGATACAAAGCCCTGCCTTATGGTAGGGCTTTGTTAATTTTGGGGGATTTTTAAAATATCAGTAATATCAAGAAAATATGTACGCATTAATCACAGGAGCAAGCAAAGGAATAGGAAAAGAGATTGCTATTGAATTAGCAAAAAAACAATTTAATTTAATCTTGATTGCACGCTCTGCCAGTCAATTGGAGGATGTAGCCAAAGAAATTCAAGGAAAATATGCGGTTAAAGTTCAGTTTTTGGCTGCTGATTTATCCGCACCAGATGCCGCCAGAACTGTTTATAAATGGGTTGAACAAAATGGATATAAAATTTCTGTCTTAGTAAATAATGCTGGATATGGAGCCGCTGGAAATTTTGATAGATTTACGATTGAGCAAAACCGTGACATGATGAACCTCAACATGATTACGCTTACCGAAATGTGTCAGGTATTTTTGCCGATGTTGAAAAGCTTTTCACAATCATATATCTTGAATATTGCCAGCTCAACGGCATATCAAGCATTGCCACAAATGGCAGTTTATGCCGCCACCAAAATATTTGTACTTAATTTTTCAAGAGCCTTGAAATTTGAGTTGAAAGAGACTCCCGTATCGGTTACGTGTATTTGTCCTGGAGCAACTGATACCAACTTCAATGACCGTGCAGATATTCCCGCAAAAGCCCGAAAAGCGGCTGAAAAAGTAGTAATGACTCCACAAGAGGTTGCCCAAATATCGGTAGAAGCAATGTTTGCCAGTAAAACAGAAGTTATTCCTGGATTTGTAAATAAATTAGGAGCATTTTTGGCATGGCTCGCTCCCAAAGCGATTACGGAAAAAGTAGCAGCGGGGATTTATCAGTAATGTTTGTGTGAATGTATTTTAGGACTGCCATAATTTAGAAGCTATTTAGGTTAATTTATTCGAGTTAAAAAAAGTAATTTTTGAGCTACAAATCATCCATAAAATTGAAACGTAACGCTGCTATACTTAAATTTTATGAATGATTTTTACTCAAAAACTTATCTTTTTCACGTTCAAAAAATTAACCTAAACAGCTTCTTAAAATTTATTCAACCAATGAGAACAATTTTATTGATTTCAGTCCTACTTGGACTTTCCTATAAAGGCTTCAACCAAGTTGTCGTTAATTCGCCAAGGATAATTACTCAATTCTCCGTAATTGCTATTGATGAGAAAACAAAGGAGGTTCTTCCCGCAAAATTTGAAATTAGACTTTACAAGGCTAAAAAAACTTTTAAGGTAGCGAATAAGTTAGGACAACCTCCTTTCTCTTTTCCATTATATGAGTCAGACACTGTTGCGGTGAATACGGTAGCAGAAGGATATTATTCCTATGACGAGGTATTACTTGCTTTGTGCGATACTTGTGCCAACTATGAGCATACTGTTACGATGGAGAAAAAAACGGAAAAAGAATTTAATGACTTGAAAGTGAATGATGTTTTTACGTTAGATAAAATATATTTCGACCAGAGTAGCTTTAACCTTCGTTCAGAATCTTATGAGCAATTAGGTAAATTGTATCGAGCTTTGAGAGATAATCCTGCCTTAAAAATTGAAATTGCTGGGCATACTGATAATGTAGGCAATGCTAAAATAAATCAGTATCTATCTGAAAATAGAGCAAAAGTAATTAGGGGGTATTTAATGGAAAAAGGGATTAGTGGTGATAGACTAATGTTTGTAGGATATGGGCAAACTCGCCCAGTTTCTCCCAATGATATTGAAGAAAATAGAGCTAAAAACAGAAGAGTAGAATGTTTGGTTTTGGCAAAATAGGTAATTAGTTTATCGTTAATTTCCCTTCGTTGTCATAACGAATTTCTTCATTAGCAATCATCGTTCTAATAATTGACTGAAATTTTGATTGATTGGTAGCTTGCATAATTTGTGTAATCAGTTGTAAACTCATCGCTCCGTTTTGTAACAGTTGCTTTATTTTTTGTCGAGTGATTTCATTCGCAATATTGTCGTCATCTTCAAACTTATTTTGGCGTTTTTTCTTTAAACAATTATCACAAATACCGCATTCAATATCTGTAATTTCATTGAAATATTCTAATAATAATTGAGTTCTACAACGGTGTTGATGCTCCATGTAATGCTTTACAGATTTAGCTTTCTGCAAATCCCTTGCTTTACGATTTTTGATTTCTAACTCCTGCAAAGGTAATTCCCGAAGGTCAAATCTGGGTGTTAGAAAAGTGAGCTGTGGTTTGTCCTTTTGTTTATCGTAAATCAGAATGTCAAATTTTTCTAAGATTAATAACCACGCTTCCACTTCTTTCATTGGGATTGAATACGCCTTGGCAATATTAGCTTCTGAGATATTCAAAAATGTCCCAAAAAGTTCACCTCCGTACATTCTAAGCAATAATTTAATGAAAGAATCATATTTCGGATTCCGCAATTGGAAGTCATACAATTGCCGATTATCCACAACAAACATGACTTTTGACGTATTTTTAAAACCTTCTGAAAGCTGAATAAATCCTTGTGTTTCAAGGATTTTCAATGCAAAATAAGTATCGGTAGGCGGAAGGTCAAAACGACGTTGAAATTCTACCAAATCGAAATCATAACTGGCAAATTCTCCCGCTCCAACTGCCAACTGAAATAGATTTCCCAAGCATTGATAAACCCGTCTGATGAGTTCAATGGGAGGATAAGATTGATTTACATTTTTCTCCAAACCATCAATATCCGACTGATTGAATAGAGTAACGCCATAAGCCTTTTCACCGTCCCGTCCCGCCCGTCCCGCTTCTTGATAATAGGCTTCTAAGGTATCAGGTAAGTCCAAATGAACAACCGTTCTAACGTCAGATTTGTCAATTCCCATTCCGAAGGCATTGGTCGCTACAATCACCCTCACTTGGTTTTTTATCCACGATTCTTGTCTTTTGGTGCGTTCTATCGCATTCAATCCCGCATGATAAAAAGTGGCTTGAACATTATATTTATTCAACAAATCTGAAACCTCCTGTGTACGTCGGCGGTTGCGAACATACACCACCGCCGAGCCTTGGACATTCTGCAAAATTTTCATCAGGCGTCTTTCTTTATCGTCCTCTTTGAAGGCAGAATACGACAAATTGGCTCTCGCAAAACTCTGTTGAAAGGTTTGCGGATTAATCATTTCCAGACGTTCAACAATATCCGTTTTCACTTCTTCGGTTGCAGTAGCCGTTAAAGCAATCATGGGTACGGGGGCAATGAGTTTTCTAAACTCTGCAATTTTCATGTAAGGCGGACGAAAATCATAACCCCATTGCGAAATACAGTGAGCTTCATCAATTGCAAGGAGATTGATTTTCATTTGTTTAGCTCGTTCAATGAAAATCTTGGTTTGTAATCTTTCGGGAGAAACGTATAGGAATTTTATGTCGCCATAAATGCAGTTATCAAGGGCAATATCAATCTGGTTTTTGTGCATTCCCGAAAAAATACCAATTGCCGAAATACCACGCTTTTTTAGTTGTTGCACTTGGTCTTGCATCAAGGCAATCAAGGGTGACACCACGACACAAATTCCTTCCGACATCAAGGCAGGCACTTGAAAACACAAGGATTTCCCTCCGCCCGTTGGCATAAGAGCGAGCGTATCACGACCATCAATTACCGACTGAATGATGTCAGATTGTAACGGACGAAAATTGTCGTAACCCCAAAATTGTTTTAGTATTTCTTGTGCTTGCATTGATTGAATCTAATACGGAAGTAACCTGTCAATTATCATAAAATAAAACCTGAGTTCCGTTTTATATGGCAGAAATAAATGTTCCTTCTAACAATTCTTTCTTAATCGTTTTAATTCTTTCGTTTAAAGTAATATGTTCAAAATCAACGCCTTCTACACAAATAACTTTGAGGTAGTTTTCTACTTCGGGTTGGTGGTTTGTTTTCTTTCCAGTACGAACATCAATGTATTTTGAAGTCGTCCAAAGTACCGCCCGAACGGTCTGACAATCTTCATCAGTCATAACAAATTCAGTAACGAGTGTATTTTCGTTATGATAAATTACCGATGAAATAATTTTCACTCGCTCGCTCACTTTTGCCGATGAAACATACGCAATTTGGTGATTATAAACTACCCACGAAGTCTGATTGTGAACGAAATAATCGTTGTAATCAAACTCGTAAACCATTGCCACTTGGTCTTCACGGGCATTGAAAAAATAGTCGAAATATTTGGCATTATTCAAATGCTGGAGTGGGTCGCAATCCTGAAAACGAATCACCGCTTTTGAATACAATTTCTTGTGATAGGTTTTATTGGGGTCTAACTGGAACATAGAAAGTTATGAATGATGAGTTATGAATGATGAATACAAAAGTAATTGAAGAAACCTTTAGGTTGGGGATTCTTGGAAAGAATAACGATTGACTAAAACCAATGAATTGTAAATATTCTCTAAAAGCATTAAATTAGCAAGTAAATGTATCTCGATTCTCCAGAATCGAAAACATATTCAAATAAAAATCGAATGACAAGAATATTATTAGTTGAAGACGACGATAGTT
The DNA here is from genome assembly GCA_013298805.1 of Cytophagales bacterium. GTDB lineage: Bacteria > Bacteroidota > Bacteroidia > Cytophagales > Spirosomataceae > Arcicella. The sequence continues at coordinate 6,335 of JAAFIU010000108.1, forward strand.
TAGGTTTTGTAGTAAAAGACAATCTCGAACAAGAAGGCTACGAAATAGACCTCCAAACCACAGGAAAAGCAGGGCAAAGAGCCTTTCAACAAAATCAATACGATATTTATATTCTTGATGTGATGCTTCCTGAGATGGATGGTTTTACGCTTGCAGAGTACATTCGTAGTACAGGAAGTGATGTGCCAATCATTTTCTTGACGGCAAAATCTTTGAAAGAAGACCGCATTAAAGGCTTGAAATTGGGAGCGGATGATTATTTGACCAAACCTTTCAGCATCGAAGAATTAATTCTTAGAATTGAAGCTATTTTGAAGCGAACAGGAAAGAAGTCAAATGTTCCGCTTGCCGTTCATACACTCGGAAAATATACTTTTGATACTAAAAATCTAAAACTTATTTTTGAAGAAAAAGCCCAAGACTTGACGCACCGAGAATCTGACCTTTTGGAGTTTTTGGTTCAACATAAAAATGAAACCTTGTCGAGAGATAAAATCTTAATTGCCATTTGGGGAGACGACGACTATTTCAAAGGTAGAAGTTTAGACGTTTTCATTACTCGACTTCGTAAATATATCAGCCAAGACCCAAGCGTAAAATTAACCAATGTTCATGGCGTTGGATTTAGATTGGAGGTGTAACCATAATTTCTCAATTTGAAGATGTGTTAATTTGAAAAGTATCTTAGTATAAACATCTTCAAATTAACAATTTTTCAAATTATTTAAATTTTCCCACTACCTTTGCATTAGTTTATGGTGCATTACGTTCGTCTCAGCACGAATTTAACGCTTAATAGGGAAATCGGTAAAAGCCGACACTGTCCCCGCAACTGTAAGTTTTACAAAGTCATTACCATTCTTCAATAACCACTGGGAACAGTTGGCAGTAAACAGTAAACAGTAAACAGAATTAATTTCTGATAACTGATAACTAATAACTGATAACTGCAATCGGGAAGGTTTAGGTAATGATAAAACGAGTCAGGAGACCTGCCATTAAATCATTCTTGGTTTTTGTTTACGGAAGATGAACGAAATCGAGCGTTAGAATTCCTTTTTTATTTTCTTGGTCAATTTCAGCGGTACTTCCGTCGGTCAAGGCTTAACGAATTTTTGTTATGTCTTTTGTCGTGTATTCTGTGCGTTATCGAATTTTATTTTCATTACTGGGTATAGTTTTACCCCTGTTTGGCTACGCCCAAGAAATTGGCAATAAGCAAATTGATGAAGTAAAAGTGACAGGTTTCGCTACGGAACATTTTATGGCGGGTTTGAAAGTGCAAAAGATAGATTCAGCCACTTTAGTCAGATTTCAATTCCAAACCTTAGCCGATTTCTTACAATTTCAATCACCAATTGCTTTTAAAAGTTACGGTTCTGGACAATTAACAAGCATTTCTTTTCGTGGAACTTCAGCGATGCACACGGCGGTTCTTTGGAATGGACTCAATATCAATAGCCCAATGGCTGGGTTAACGGATTTTTCCACCGTTCCAGTTTTAGGTTTCGACGAGATGTCAATTCAATACGGTTCAGCCGCCAGTTGCGTAGGTACGGATGCGGTTGGAGGAAGTATTTTGTTGAGTTCGGTACCTAAATGGAAACAAAAAGGCTCGAATTTTACCATTGGCGGTCAGTACGGAAGTTTTGATAATTATAATGGACAAGCAGGTTTGAGATTTGTGAAAGTCAGTAAATCAGGCTTCCAATTTTCTGGTAAAACCCTATTTTACGGAAGTCAATATAATAACCATTTCAACGCAACCGAACGAACTGACAACGCAGGGAGAACTTACCCAATTGAGCCATCAGAAACTGCCCAAAAAGGATTTATTCAAGATTTATATTTGAAGAAAAAGAATGGCAATACGCTTTCTTTAAATATTTGGTTGACCGATAATAAACTGGCAATTCAGCCAGATGTGATTGCTTTTAGAGAAATTACCCAAAGCAAAGCCTATCGTGTTTTATCGGCTTATCAATTTGGCAACACCAACGTGAAAGCAGGTTTTGTCAAAGATATTTTAGATTACGGAACGGGTGATTTTCTAAATCCAAGTCATTCAGAAACAGATAGATACATTACTCGTGCCGAACACGAATTTTCCATAAAAAAGAAAGATTCCTTCCAACAAACTTCCTTGAGAATTGGCGGTGAATTTGTGCATTACGTAGCCAAAGTTGACGGTTACGGTGGTGGCTCAATCACCGAAAGCCGACAAGATATTTTTGCTTTATTACGCCAACAATTTACTCAAAAACTAACTGCTTCGCTAAATCTTCGTCAAGCGTTTTCAACTCGATATTTAGCTCCGTTTACGCCATCTTTTGGCTTGGAATATGCCGTAATTTCTGATAAAAACACACAAATTAAACTGACCGGAAATATTGCTAAAAGTTACCGTTTGCCAACGCTCAATGAACGCTATTGGAAAGTATTGGGCAATCTCAATATTCAGCCTGAAAGCGGATTGAACAAGGAAATTGGAGCGGGTTGGAAACAAGTTATTTCTGCAAATATTAGTACGTCTTTGGGCATAAATGTTTATCACAATTTGATTGATAATTGGACGTATTGGAATCCTGACAAAGGCTATCGAGTAGAGAATTTACAGCAAGTATTAAGTCAAGGATTTGAAATATCAAGTAATGTTAAATATCTGAAAGACAACAACTTAGCAGGAATTTCGGCTACTTATGCTTATACCGATGCATCTCAGCGAAAAGTCTATGACGCTTACGCCGTTGATATTATTGGCAAGCAGTTAATTTACGTTCCCCTGCACACACTCACGGGAACGGCATACGTAAGCAAAGGCGATTGGTCATTGAATATTCAAGGGCTTTATAACTCCGAACGCTACATCACTTTCGACCATTCTGAGCGACCATTTCCATCTTATTTTATCGTAAATAGTACGGTTTCGGGCAAAATTCATTTTGGCAAGATTCAAAGTAATCTTATTTTTCAAGTCAATAATTTGACGGATACCGTTTATCCAAGTGTTAGAAAAAATGCGATGCCGGGGCGCAGTTTTTCTGTGGGTTTGGTGTTTTCGGGAAATGTTTTTAATAAATAAAATTTAATAATTTTCATTCATATAAATCAATACAATAATGCAGTTTAATACTATTTATACACGTTCACTAGCCGTTTCCGCTTTAATTTTAGGGCTAAATGCTTGTAAATCAACTTCTGAACCAGAACCTTCTCAACCTTACGATACTGGTGTTTTTGTGATAAACAGAGGAAATTTCTTTGATAATAATGGTTCAATTAGTTTGATAAATGCGACTACAAAAGCCCTTAGTTTTGATATTTTTCAAACAGAAAATATTAACTCTTTAGCTGGTGGCGTGAGTGATTATGCCGAAGTAGATGGCAAAGGAATTATTTTGGTAGATAACGCTACGGCTGGAAAAGATGCCATCGAAATTGTGAATGCTCGTACTTATAAATCGGTGGCAAAAATTCCTTCGAGTGACCTTGAAAATCCTCGCTACGTAGCAAAAGCAGGAACCAATAAAGCATACGTAACGTGTTGGGATTCTTTCAATGCTGATTATTCTTATAAACCCGGCTACGTTTTAGTAATTGATTTAACGACCAATAAAGTAACCAAGAAAATTGCAGTACAAAAAGGCGCAAACAAGTTATTGGTTGTTGGCAACGAAGCGATTGTAGCCACGACAACTTATAGCGGTGCAACGGCTATTTCAATTATTGATACGCAAACGGATGCTATTAAACAAACCGTTGAAATAGGGTACGAACCGCAATTAATTGGAGCAGATGCCAATGGAAAAATATGGTTTTATGCGGATGGAAAATTTGTAAAATTCAACCTAAATTCGAAGGCGGTGGAAAGTCGTATTGCTTTTGCTTCACCAAGTAGCATAAAATCGGCGGGAAGTTTTACTTTCAATAAAGAAAAAACGGCTATTTTATTTGCTTATTCTTACAGTGATGCTGCCGATAATTATAAGCAAAAAGGAGAAACATACAGTTTTGGCATCAATGATTCAAGTATTTTAACTACCAAGCCTGTCATTAATAAAGTGTTTTCTGGATTAAGCACCGACCCAAATACTGGAAATATTTACGCAGGATTTTCTCCTTCGCTTAAGCAAGCAGGTTACGTTTTCCGTTACCAAGCCAATGGAACATTAATTGATTCTTTAAAAGCTGGCATTGGTCCAGAAGGCTTTTTGTTTAAATAAATCATAGATAAGTGTGGCTTAGCGTAGCGGTGCGACTACGTATTATTAGGTCAGACGATAGTCAGACCGACAACCAATTATACTTAGTGGTCTGACTATCGTCTGACCAACTCCGTCTGACCACAAAAAAATTTTACCGCAAAGCAAAGACTTTCTTTATAAATTAAAACAACCATGAAACAGACATTCAATCCCCGTTTTTTAACCTTGCTTTGCTTCATTTTAGCAATCGCTTTATTACGAATTGCCAATGCTGCTCAACTGACACCATTTGCCAATTATTCACCAATTGGTGCATTGGGATTATTTGGCGGAGCTTATTATTCGAGTCGATGGAAAGCTTTTGCCTTGCCGATTCTCACGCTTTTAGTGAGTGATTTGGTGATAAATAAAGTCGTTTTTCAAGGAAAATACGGAGCAATGTACGATGGTTGGTACTGGATTTATGGAATTTTTGCTCTAATCGTTTTATTCGGAAAGGTAATTCTACAAAAAATCAACGTTAAAAATGTGGTTATGGCAGCAATTATTGCTTCGGTTTCGCATTGGATTTTGGCAGATACAACGGTTTGGATTGGTGGCGGAACGGATTTAAGAACGATGCTCCCTTTGAGTAAAGATTGGGCAGGTTTGCAACAATGCCTCCTTCAAGGATTTCCGTATATGAAAAACTTTTTAGTGGGGACATTGGCGTACAGCGCAATAATGTTTGGCGCATTTGAATTGTTGCAAGTACGTTTTCCAAAATTAGCAGTAGCGTAGTTTCGTTGCTCGATGTTTGGTTTTTCTCCGATAGTCGAGGAACAAATATCGAATAACAAACATCGACAATCGAACATCTAAAATCGAAAAATAATGAAAGCTGTTTCTTTCCTTCCTGCCGCCACACAAATGATTTACGACATGGGTTTACAAGACCTTTTGTATGGCGTAACTTTTGAATGTCCCGAAAAATCACGTACTGAAAAACAGATTTTAGTTCGTTGTGTTTTGGAGGGAAAAGACTATTCGAGTGAAGAGATTGACCGTATTTTTTCCGCTTCAAAAGCCCAAGGGAAAAGTCTTTATTACGTAGAAGAAGACAAATTGCAAGCCATCGCTCCCGATATTGTTATTACGCAAGACGTTTGCGAGGTTTGCCAAATTGATACCAAATGCACCCAAGCAGTTATTGATAATCTTGAAAAAACACCCATCATCATTACACTAACACCCCAAAGTTTGACTGATGTATTTCAGTCTGCCATTACCATTGCTACGGCACTGGGTCGAGAAGAAGCCGCTTTTCATTATTTGGCGAAACTTCAACATCGCATCGACACCGCCATTGACGTACTCCGAGAACATCGGGCTTTGCCGAAGCGAGTGATGGTGATGGAATGGATTGAGCCAATTTATAACTGCGGACACTGGATTCCGCATCAAATTGCGTATGCGGGTGGAACGGATATGTTGGGAAATCCTTCGGGTGATAGTATTGTGACTTCGTGGGAAAAAGTAGTAAAATATGACCCCGAAGTTTTAGTAATCGCTCCTTGCGGTTTTGAAACCAAAAGAAGTCTGGAAGAATTACACCTATTAACCTCAAAAAATGGTTGGCAGAATCTGCAAGCGGTTCAAAATAATTCGGTCTATGTTCTTGATTATGATTTGTTTACCCAACCAAGTGCCTCGACCTTAGTAAATGGCATTGAAATTTTGGCAGCATTATTTCACCCTACACTTTTTGAAATTCCCGAATCGCTGAAGCATAAAGTTTATGCCATTTTCGATGAGATTTCGGTTGAATTATAACGTATCAATAAATTAATTTTTCCTCTAACCTGTTGATTGGTCTGGTGCGTAAGTGTCAGACCAAATTTTATTTCCAATAAATATTATTTCTGTTATCCCTACTTACAATGCAAAAAAGAGCCTTAATGAATTGGTCGGGAGGAAAGGATTCAGCCCTTTCACTTTACCATATTTTACAAAATAAAGAATACGAAGTAGAACATTTATTGACATCGTTAAATGATTCCTTCAAACGAGTTTCGATGCATGGTGTTCGAGAAGAATTGCTCGACCAACAAGCCGAAAATATTGGCATCAATTTGGTGAAATTACGTTTAGCAGAAACCGTTTCGATGGAAGAATACCAAGCGAAAATGGCAGAAACCATGCAACCTTTGATTGATTCAGGCGTTGAATATTCTATTTTTGGCGATATTTTTTTAGAAGATTTGCGAAAACATCGAGAGGAACGATTGGCAGAGGTAGGCATGAAAGGTGTATTTCCCATCTGGAAACGTCCTTCTTTGGAATTATTAGCCGAATTTTGGGATTTAGGTTTTAAAACAATCATTGTTGCCGTCAATGGAAATGTACTTGATAAATCATTTTGTGGCAGAATTCTCGACCGTGATTTTGTCAAAGATTTACCTCCAACGGTTGACCCTTGTGGAGAAAATGGCGAATTTCATACCTTCGTTTTTGAAACGCCTTATTTTAAAAATTCCATTAAATTTGACATTGGAGAAACCGTTGATAAAACCTACAATTTCAAAAATTCAGACGGAGATGATTTAACTTCTACTTACTTTTTTACTGATTTGATTCCAAAGCTTAATAATGAAATTAAATGGAAAAACACGTAGCTGATAGTTGTCCACGATGTGGTGAAATATTCGTTTGTAAGGTCAATAATATTTTGCAATGCGATTGTATGAAGGCAGTTCTGACCAAAGCCGAAACGGAATATATTGCCGATATTACCGAATGGGAATATGACGGAGGTTGTCTGTGTAATAAGTGTTTAGAAGAGTTGAAGAAGGAAGTGAAAATGTAGTTCGTAATTTGATATTCGATGTTTGTTTTGGATAAGACACAAACATCGAACATCGAATATCAAAAAATTATACTCTCACCTGCACAGGTGTTGTTTTATCTTTAGTTGCATTTCTAATGGCAACTTGTTGAGCCAATAAATTGGCTGCTTTGCGGAATTCATCAGCTACAAGACCTTCGTCCATTACTGCTGGACGACCAACGTCTCCTGCTTCTCGAATGCTTTGTACAATTGGAATTTCGCCCAAAAGTTCAGTTTCAAATTTGATGGCTAAATTCTTACCGCCGTCTTTCCCGAAAATATAGTATTTGTTATCAGGTAATTCATCGG
>JAAFIU010000051.1 GCA_013298805.1 Cytophagales bacterium
AAGTACCACCGTTCCGAAACCCGTTCCTGACATTCTACCATCAGAAATTCTGACTAAATCGTGAACGCCTTTTTCCAAAAGTTTTTTAGGAATACCCATATTACCCACTTCTGCCATTCCTGGATAACCTTTTGGCCCAACATTTTTTAAGACTAAAACAGAATTTTCATCTACTTCCAAATTGGGGTCATCAATTCGTGCGTGATAGTCTTCTATGGTTTCAAAAACAACTGCTTTCCCACGATGAACCATCAATGCTGGCGTGGCTGCTGAAGGCTTAATTACTGCCCCATTCGGAGAAAGATTACCTCTTACAACAGCAATTCCTGAATTTTCTTTGAATGGCAGTTCCATTGTACCGACAATATCACGATTAAAGACTTCTGCATTCTCTGAATTTGCTCCAATTGAACAGCCGTTTACAGTCAAAACATCATTATGAAGTACCGATTTCAACTCTTTAATTACCGCTGGCAAACCTCCTGCATAATACAAATCTTCCATAAAATGTTGTCCAGAAGGCTGCAAATTGGCAATCAGAGGGATATTGTCAGAAAATTTATCAAAATCTTCAATATTCAATTCAACGCCAATTCGTCCTGCTATCGCCAAAAGGTGAATCACGAAATTTGTTGAACCTCCAATCGCTGCATTTATCATAATGGCATTCTCAAAAGCCTCTCTTGTCAAGATTTTTGACATCGTTAAGTCTTCTTTCACCATCTCAACTATACGTCTTCCCGACAATTGAGAAATCACCTTTCTCCGCACATCTGCCGCAGGAATTGCAGCATTATTTGGTAGCGATAATCCCAAAGCCTCCACCATTGTTGCCATTGTTGAAGCTGTTCCCATCACGGCACAATGCCCTTGTGTACGAGCCATACAACCTTCGGCTTCTATTAGTTGCTTCTCATTAATTTCGCCTAATTTGAAGGCTTCAGCAAAACGCCAAACATCGGAAGTTCCAATGTCTTTTCCTCGCCAATGCCCTTTCAACATGGGGCCACCCGAAATTACTAAGGTAGGAATATCCACACTACACGCACCCATAATGAGCGAAGGCGTAGTTTTATCGCAACCACACAAAAGCACCACGCCATCAATCGGATTAGCTCTAATTGATTCCTCCACATCCATACTCGCCAAGTTGCGGTACAACATAGCAGTGGGTTTAATTAAAGTTTCGCCCAAAGACATTACTGGAAATTCAACTGGATAACCACCAGCTTCATAAACACCTTTCTTTACCGATTCTGCCAAATCTCTAAAATGGGCGTTACAGGGCGTTAATTCTGACCAAGTATTACAAATACCAATTACTGGGCGACCATCAAACATATCGTCAGGAATACCCTGATTTTTCATCCAAGCCCGATAAATAAAACCATCTTTGCCCGTTTTCCCGAACCAATTTTGTGAGCGTAATTTTTCCATAGTTTTCTTGTACAGAGTCTTGAATTGATTATTTTTCAAAACTCAATACCATTGTATTTAATTGTCTATATTCGTCTTTCATCGTTTCAAAATCCAAAAACATATTCCCAATTGTCTTGAAACCGTGCTTTTCATAAAATCTAATTGCGGGTGTATGACAATTCATCACTTTCAGCAATACATTTTTTCGTCCCAAGTTTTTAGCCTTCTCAATACCAAAATTCAATAAAATACTCCCAAAGCCTTTTCCTGCAAGATTGGTATCAAAATAAATCCGTTCAATATCCAGTCCATCATTACCAAATTGCGATTTAAGATTTAATTTCAAATATCCAATAGGCTTTTCATCCAATATAAAGTAGAAAAATTCGGAATTCTCATCACTCAATTCTTCTAATATTTTTTCAGGATTATACATCTTTTTCGTGTACCATTCTCCTGCGTCATACCAAAGATAAGTATAGGTTTGGGCATAAATTCGCTTCGACAATTCTGAAAGTTTCTGAAAATCAAACGCTTGCACTTTTACTATTTCATAATTCGGATTTGTCATTATTCTGTATCTAAAGTTTTGACCATCGTAAATCTCAGGTCATGCCCAAGTGCATATTCACAGGTACGAGTACCCGAAGGAAAAGCCGAAAACTGGGCATTCCTAAACTGAAATCGACGCACAAGATTGTTGTTTTCAATGAAGAGCGTGTCCTGTCCTGCATACCCAAACGACTGTCTGCCCATCAGTTGTGGAAGCATAAATTTACGGAGTCCATTTTGAGCTGCAAAACCAGTAAAAATAAGTTTATTATTGTTTCTTGAATAAACCAGTATTTCGGGATAACCATCCGAATTCAGGTCGCTTGTTTCTGCTCTTTGGGCATTTTTAAGGCTTTTATCGTGGCTTTTACCAATAATTTCAGAACCAAATAACACAACTAATTTCACGCCCGAAGAATCTCTAAAAAGCTGAAAAGTATAAGCATCTTTTTTTTGCTCAAAAAACATTTCTTCCCTTTTGATTTCTTGTAATTTAGGAGGAATTATATTCAAAAAATTAGCTTTTTCGAGAGAATCTTGTCTTTTTATTTGTTGAACTAAACTATCGGGAAGGGTAATATATTCGTTTTCTTCGGTACTTGCTTCTTGGCTTTCAAACCAATACAAAGCACCCGCCAAAGCCACTATAAATAAGACTAAGATGAGAAAAAAGAGTTTTGATTTTTGCATGAATAAAATTTAAATTCCGTGTATGCAAAGCTATGAAGTTTTTGGGGCTTGACAAATAAGAAAATAGAGAAACACTTTTTAGATTTAAAGATAAATGGTAATTTAGGAATCAATTTAATTAATACATTTATGTAACTATTGTTTGGAAATTTAGGAACTGGAGAGTTAATCTTGGTTGGAATTATACTTTTTTTAGGATTTCTGATATACTTCGGTTATTTAATCGGAAGGAACTCAAAAAATAAGTAGGTCTTAGCATTAAGAACACTGTTTAATAAGTTATTTCAACTTCTCGAAAGTAGAAATAACTTTCGAGAAGTGAAGTCGGCGTTTTATACTTCTCGAAAGTTCCTTATACTTTCGAGAAGTTCTTTCTGATAATTAAGCTTCCCCAAAAAACTTATTAAACAGGGTATCTAATTATAAAATCTACTTTCCCTCCGTCAACTCTTCATAAGCTGCTTGTAAACTACGTACAATTCCATCCCCTTTCCATTCGGTAACTCCTGGAACAGTCGTTGATTTTAAGACTTCTTCCTTTGATTTTCCTGCTTTTATTTCGGCATCTACAAAAACTAATAACTTTTCTAAATAATCCTTGAACGCATTGATGTCCTCTTTATTCCCAGTGATTTTCTCTGGGTCGAAAGCATGACCAAAAACAAAAATCGTTTCGTTGTCAAATGTGTGGTGGATTTTATCCAAAACTTTTATCCAACTATTGATATTTGCCCCCGCAGCTCTATCAACAAAAGGATAACGACGATTGAAAAGTAAATCACCTAAATGTGCAACGTTGGCATTTTCAAAATGAATCACGGCATCGCCATTGGTATGACCTGCTCCAAAATAATGAGCCTTTATTTTCTCGTTGCCTACTTTTTGTTTCCAAGTATCTTTGAATGTCACATCCGCAAAAAGTTGTTTGTCTTCATTTTTCTGTTTCTGAGCTACCGTTTTTAAATTCAAAAGTGAGTTTTCATGGGCTACTACGTGTTCAACTAAACCTTTAAAGGCTATATTTCCACCCGTATGGTCGCCGTGATGATGGGTATTTATCAATAATTTAAAAGGAGTTGTCGATTGTTTTTTTAATTCATCAATCAAATGTTGTGATTGTTCTGGAAACTGAGAATCAACAACAACCATACCTTTGGAAGTTTGCAAATAAGCAATTGTTCCACCTTTTTCAGTAAAAACACTTACACCTCCTCTCAATTCTTTAATTTTATAAGGCGTATCAAGGTTCGATTTTGCCCATAAACCATTCGGGAGTAAAGTAAACGCCCCGAGTGTCAGGGCTGAGTTTTGAATAAAATTTCTACGGTTCATAAGTAAGATTATTAGTGTTTGTGGATTTGATTGATGTGTTATAAAATGTCCAATAAATAATTTTAAATTAATAAAAAAATCTCAGAGAAAAACTATCTTTACTTTTCACAAAACTTTTAATTATGCGTTGTCTCAACTTAACTATTTTGTTTCTATTGTGTTTCAAGCTCTCGGCACAATTAACTCATTCTCACAATGATTATGAACAAAAACAACCTTTCTTTGCGGCCTATAATTTAGGCTTTGACTCCATCGAAGCGGATGTTTATATCAAAGACAATGAACTTTTTGTGGCACATGATTGGGATAAAATCAGTCCCGATAGAACACTTACCAATCTGTATTTATCTCCATTACTTGAAAAAATAAAAGAAAATAATGGCTATCCTTATCCTAATAAAAAGGCATTACATTTATTGATTGACTTAAAAAAAGATGGTAAAGAAATTCTGAAATTACTCACAGTGAAATTAAAACCTTACAAAAAAGCCTTGCGACACGTAACCATTACGATTAGTGGAGATATGCCTAAGCCAAGCGAATTTAAAGACTTTGATGATATTTTTTATTTCGATGGGAGAAAAGAGCAAAATTACTCGACCAATGAGTATAAAAGAGTGACAATCGTGAGTGCGAGTATCACAGATTTTGGGAAATATTGGACGGGAAAATCACCTTTAATGGATGAAACCGCTCTGAAAATAAAAACGTTTGTAGAGGAAAATCACGCAAAAGGCAAAAAAGTACGGTTATGGGCTACTCCAAATACGGTTTTAGGATTTGAAACTTTGAAGAATTTAGGCGTAGATTATATCGGCACTGATGATTTAGAATTATTAGCAAATTTCATGAAGACTACTTCAAAATAAAAAAGCCTTTAGTACCTTGTTAAATAGACTTCTTGCGAAAGTCGTTTAAGCCAAAAAACTTTGATTGGGGAACTTCCCGAAAGTTTAAAACTTTCGGGAGATTGACATAACTTATTAAACAGCCTTCAATCTGATTTAAAAGTTCAGACTGAAGGCTGTTTTTTTTTATCTTGCCACAACTTCAAAGGGTAATTTCAAATTCAAAATTGTTTCTTCAATTTCTGCAAGTTCCTGTCTCATATTTTCAATATAACGTTCTGACTCATTTTTGAAGGATGTTGTCAGGTTTTTATAATATTCAATTCCAGCAAGCAAATTGGTATAAAATGCTTTCAAAGAACGTAATTGAGACGCATTAAGGCTTTCAATTTGTACATTTAATTGCTTTTTGTAATAATCTACGTAGAGCAATAATTCGTTGACAAACATATTTGGTCTTTTCAAAGAATTTAACAAATTGGCTCTTCCGTAGATGTGGTCAACCATTTGTTGCAGTGAAAAAATCCCTGAAAAATACGCTAAATTGGGTCCAGGACAAATAGTTACCGCCTTGAGATTATGGGCAGGGTGAATGTCGTTTATCAATAACGCCGAAACGCCTAAACCTTCACACAAACAATCACGTTGGGTAAGAAAGTCAGATTTAGCTTGTTTTTCTTCCACACTTAAATCGCTTGCTTCAATTTGCTTCAATTTTGAGTGCAAATATTCACGAGAAGATTCACAAATTGGAATAGCAGAAAACTCTGTATTAGTTGTTAAAAATTTCTTATAACATGGGCTTCCAGGGCGATTTTTATCAATTCTCTTAACTCGTTGATGTTCGGCACTGGTTTTCTTGAAATTGTTAAATGGCACGCCCAAGGGTGAAGCATTACTCAAGAAATAGTCGTCTTTTTCGGCAGTTGCCAACTGATTAAGGGTTTCTTCGTCAACATTGGTAGCTTCTGGAACTAATAAAAATGGACTTCCCCAACCTGTTCCATCTGCTTGATAATAATCTAATAAAAAAGCATCTTCATTTGCTGTTCCGATACCTCCTTGTACCGTTATTTTCATAATTGGTAAAGAAGAAAATGGTTTTAAACCTCTTGCTACGAGTCCAGCATTGCACATTGCCAATAATTCTGTTTTCAATGTAGCACCATTCTGTTTGAATTCTTCCATGATTGGGCCTAATAATAGCCCATCCGTTGCAAAAGCATGACCTCCACAATTTAAACCAGATTCGATTCTGAATTCAGAAACCCAAAGACCTTTTTTGGCTAATATTTTACCTTGCGTTAAAGCCGAGCGATAATCGCTTACTTTTAGGATGATTTTCTTTTTAAGTAATTCAGTATCATTCGGAAAGAAATCCTCAAAGCTGTCAATGTAGCCATACAAACGTGGATTATAACCCGCCGAAAATACAATTCCTGACGATAAATCACTTTGTGCATAACCTCTCAAAGAAGTTAGAGCATCAGAATACTCTTTAGGCAACATTTCGCCTTCTTTGGTGTAATTGTTTTTGTCAACTTTAGACATCACATTTACATCAATTGAACCAGCCACGATTGATTCTCTCAATTTATCTTGAATCTGTTGTTTTACCGAACATTCTTCTAATTGAGTCATTTCAATGTACAACTTCTTTAATGGAGCGTTATCTGGCAATAATTCAAAATACTTGACAATTTCAGAACCTTCAACAAAAGCCTCTGAACTAAGTTTTTCAACTTGCTTCGTGATAAGTCTATCCAATAAATTGAGGTATTCAGTAATACGCTTTGCCCGATAATCGTCTTCTTTTATCGTAATGGCTGTGTATTCCTCGCCATTTTCAAGAGCGTGAAATTTTCGTAGTTGCTCAATCACTTCGTCCTCAATAATAGAAATTACTGACGAGATACCGAAGCGGGCTACTTTTAAAGGAGTGTCGATTGTATAACCCAAACCCATAACAGGGATGTGGAATGTATGAGATGTTGTTGCGGTCATTTTTTTTCAAAAAAAGTTTTAACAAAGCAACTAACAAATCCACTTGCTTAACATGACAATAATCAGCGATTTTACTGAGAAAGTGCTTGTAGATTTTACTTTTTATGAATCGACCGTTTTGTTAACTCACAAAGGCTTAAAATATCATTTACTTTTAACGTAAGTTCTACCGTAAGTTCTACCTTCCTCTTGAATTAAATCAATTTCTAAATGATCTGGACTTAATACTTTACAAATGGTATAAGGCGTTGGTTTTTTGTTGAAATATAAGACTTGAGGTTCTTTAATAATTGGGTAAAAATTAGCTTTTGCTGCATAATAGGCAGGTTCTATTTCGTCATAAAGAAATCCGAGACAATCAATATGAGAAACCTGATTATTTGTGTCTCTTGCCCAAACTTGTTCTCTAACTAAGCCAAGTGCTTCTGGTTCAGACAATACTATTTTCTGACTTCCTATTTTCAAAACTATTGAGCGGTCTCGTTTATCCATTAATTCAGCCCCTAAAACATCTTGGTAAAATTTCACATTTTCTTCCAAATTTTTGACAATAAGCTGAACATGGTCTATACCATAATATGCTTTTGTTTTTAGTTGTGGACGTTCAACCAAAACAATAATATTATTTTCAAAACCATAAATAGCAACGGCATTTATTTCGGGTTCATTTGGAAGAGAAAAATCTTCAAAAACAAAACTATAACCTTGTTTTAACAAAGATTTAAGCGTTTTTTTGATATTTTTTGTGTTAATTGCCAACCAATGAACACCATATGTAGCTAAAATTGAAGTGGAGGCGGTTACAATATTTTCCTTTTTGATTGTTTTTTTTTCAAAACAATTAGTATAAGAAATACTTATGGAAGTTTCTTGAGTTGGAAAAGCAAGAAAATCCATAAATGTTAATGGATTATCGGATGTTTCGAATGTTGGTTTTGCTCGGAAGAAAGTCTTGAAAAAAAGAGCAGCATTTTCTTGGGCAGTAGAATCGACAACGGAATAGTGAATATTATCAAGCATAATTGGCTTTTGGGCAAAACTGGCAAAAGTCAAAAATAGAATTGAAATGATTAATTTAATTTTCATTGGTAAGGGAATACTTAGGTTGGCAAGCGAATGCGTGCAATTTACCAAGATTTCTAATCATCAAAAAACAAACGACAAACAAGTAATCAATTTTGTCTAAAATATTTGCCCTAAATTAACATATTCCGATATTTCTTGAACCCATAAACCATTAAGATAGTTAATTAAATAGTCCGATTAGCAAACCAATAGACAATTAGAATGTTTCAAGAAAATATTCAAAAGCCAACCCTAACCCCAAATTGGAAACAAACATATTACCCGTGGCTCATTTGTTTCTCGGGGCTGTTTATTTTGATTGTGGTCAATGGCTTAACCACGACCTCCCTTTCTGTATTTGATAATGCTTTTTTGAATGAATTTAAGTGGACACGTGAAGAGCTAAAACTACGTGAATCAGTTACGAATGGCGTTACATTGCTTTTTATTTTTATTTCGGGGATAATCATTGATAAAATTCGGGTTAGGAAAATGTTACTTTTTGGCACGTTTACACTTGCCCTTACCCTGTTGAGTTACGGATATATTCAAAATAAATATCAAGCCTATTATGCTCATTTTTTCCTTGGAATTTCAATGATAACAGCAGGTTCGGTGACGTGTATTATTTTGGTTTCTTCGTGGTTCAATGAGAAAAAAGGTTTGGCATTAGGCATCGTTTTAGTGGGTACAAGCTTGGGAAGTGCCATTTTTTCACCCCTCAATACCTATCTTTTACATGATTATGGCTGGCGTGAAGCCTTTAAAATACTTTCGATTTTTCCCGCTATTCTATTTTTATATGTTTTCTTTTTCGTCAAAAACTCTCCTGCTGACATCGGTATTTTGGCATTAGGTAGTCCGCAAAAAAGCATATCAAACATTGACAGCAATTTACTTAATCATGGGATGAGCTATCAAGAAGCCACCCAAACCCATTTATTTTGGTTAATCTGTATCTGCGGTTTTTGTACATTTTACAGTTTGGTAGGTACAATAGCTAATACTTTTCTGCACGTGGTAGAATTAGGATACACCGAACATAATGCCAGTTATTTTCTAACTTTATATTTCTTAGTTGCAGGATTAAGTAAATTAGCCATCTCTATTTTTTCTGATTATATTAATCCGTACCTTGTTTTTACAATGTGTTGTCTGATTATGATTTTAGGAATATTAGGTTTTGGTTCAATGGATAAAGACTTAATTTTGCCTTCCATTTTATTATTGGCAATCAGTTGGGGCGGGATTTACTCGCTTTATAATTTAATAGCTGTTAAAACTTTTGGCTTGAAAGAAGCAGGAAAAATCAACGGAACAATCAGTATGTTTGAAGGTGGAGGTGCATTTTTAGGACCGTTTCTTACCGCAAAAATTTACAATGTAGAAAACTCATATCAAGTACCATTTTTAATCAATGCGAGTCTGATGATTTTTGTATTTTTCATATCCATTAAATTCAGAACTTATGTTAACAAAATCAATTCTTAGAACTTTATGCAATACAATTTCGACGAAGTAATCAATAGAAAAAATACAGATTCTCAAAAGTGGGATTTCTTCAATGACCCAGAAGATACCATTCCAATGCCTGTAGCTGACATGGATTTTAGAAGCGCAGAACCCATTTTAGAGGCTTTGAGAGAGGTTACTGAACACGGCATTTTTGGCTATTCTATCGTTCCTGAAGGCTTGAAAGACGTTTTACAAGAACGCTTAGAAAGACTTTACGGTTGGAAAACAGAAAAAGAATGGCAGGTTTGGATTCCAGGATTAGTGCCTGCGATAACAGCAACTTGCAGAGCAATTGGTGATATTGGAGAGGGTGTTTTGACTTCAATTCCTGTTTATCATCCCTTTCATTTAGCACCAAATTATGTAGGTAAAAAGTTGCAAACTTTTCCAATGAAAGAAGTTGATAATCGTTGGACATTTGATTTTAAGGCTCTTGAAAAAACAATTACGCCTGATACTAAGCTATTTATGCTTTGTAATCCGTACAATCCAGCAGGTACAGTTTTTACAAAAGAGGAATTAGAACAATTAGTCTCAATTTGCAAAAAACACGATATTGTTATTTGTTCGGATGAAATTCATTGTGATTTAATCTTGGACGAAAACAAAAAACACATTCCAATTGCCAGTTTGAGCGAAGAGGCTGCCAATATGACCATTACTTTATTAGCACCTTCCAAAACATTTAATATTGCAGGTTTGGGTTGTTCGGTAGCTGTGATTCCCAATCCTGAGTTAAGAAAGAAATTTGAAGATGCCAAAAATGGATTCTTCCCTCCGCTGACTCGTCATTCGTTGGTAGCGGCATTAGTTGCCTATCGTGACTGCGAAGATTGGCGTTTACAATTGTTGGATTATTTAAAAATAAATCACGACTTTTTGTATCAAGAGTTAAACGGCTACAAAGGTTTGAAAATGCTACCGCTCGAAGCTACTTATTTAGCTTGGATTGACACTAAAGAAACGAAAATTCCAGATATTCAAGAGAAAATTTTAAAAGCTGGTGTGCGACTGATGAATGGAAATGTATTTATGGGAGGAGGTTTTTTGAGACTCAATTTTGCCTGTCCAAAATCTGTTTTAGAGGAAGCTGTAAAACGTATTAAGAGTGTATTATAAGATATTTTGAAAATCAAAAGGGTTGTCAATTTCATAATTGACAACCCTTTTTAAGTAGTGGCGAATTGCATTCGCCAGATATAATTTAAAAAATTTGGCAAATACTATTCGCCACTACCTATCTATTTCTCATCCAAAACAATCGCTTGGATTTGTTCTTTCTTCACTAATTCATTGAATTCTGGCACTTTTTTATTTTTGATTTCATTGAATTTTGCTACAACTTTATCAATTTTTACTGCTAAATCATTGTAAACATCATAGTGTTGTTTGTTGGGTCTTGTGAATCCACCTGACATTACATAATTGGCAACACCAGCCATTTTATCGTTCAGTCTGATTGGATACGCCAAAACATCTTGTGGAGCTTTCGCTTTCGTTTGCATCAAAGAACTTTCAATTACTTCTAAAGAATCAATCATAGGTTGCGAAACCTTCTTCAATCTCGACACTAAAGCGGTGTCCTTAATTGCTCCTAAATAACCACTAACTGATGATTTAATCTTACGAATTTGATTAATTGTTTTATGACATTCAGTCACTTTTTGATTCACTTTTTGCACCAAGTCAAACTGAGCTTTGTAATCATCGTCCGTGGCTTTAAGTCTTGGATCTTTTTTGATTTCGAAAGTTTGCTCAGAAATTAAAGATTTGTCTTCAATCAGACGAACTTTATACATACCAGGCGTCGCAACTGCTCCTGCTCCACTCCCAGCCCACATCACGTTCGTACCATCCACTTCCACCGCATCAGGATAACTGAAATCCCATACGAAGTTATTCATGCCTAATTTTGCAGAAATTGTTCCTGATTTCGGCTGTTTCAAATCCTCATAAAAATCTTTAGAAACTTTGATTGATTCCCCTTTTTTATCTTTGATGTTTGAATAAGTAATAATTGTATCACCTTTTTCCGTCAAAAACTGGAGTTTTAATTCTTTGCTTGGTTTTGCACCTAAATAATAACGCACTTGTACGCCAAAAGGCACATTTTCACCTGCATCTGCATCAGGGCGTGCAGGTCTTGCACCGCCATTCATTAAATAAGATGGACGTGGTTTGAATAAATGTTTCTCAGATTTAACATTACCATCCATAATTTCATAAAGTGGCGAAATATCATCTAAAATCCAGAAAGCACGACCATGAGTTGCAACAACCAAATCTTTTTCACGCTTATGAACCTGTAAGTCACGGATTGGACTTTGAGGTAAATTTAAATTAAATTTTTGCCAAGAGTCCCCATCATTGAACGAAACATAAATACCTCTTTCTGTTCCTGCATACAATAAACCTTTTTTATTAGGATCTTCACGAACCACTCTGCAATATTCATCCGAAGGAATCCCGTTAGTGATTTTCGTCCAAGTTTTTCCATAATCGGAAGTTTTGAATAAATACGGCTGTCTGTCGCCAAACATATATTTGTTGGCTGCTACATAAGCTTTTCCTTTGTCAAATTCAGATGGAGAAATCAAGCTAATCAATGAATAATCAGGCAATTGAGAAGTAGGTAAAGTTATGTTCGACCAATTTTTGCCACCATCTTTTGAAATGTGAATTAGTCCATCATCTGAACCAGTCCAGAAATTCCCTTTTTCCAAAGGCGATTCTGCAAAAGTGAAAATCGTTCCGTAAATCTCAGCACCCGTCATGTCTTTAGTGATTAGCCCACCCGTTTCTCCGAGTGTTTTTGGGTCATTTCTCGTCAAATCTGGAGAAATGGTTTCCCAACTTCTACCTCCATTAGTAGTTACATGAACATAATTTGAGGTGATGTACAATTCCTGTGGATTATGCGGAGAAAATACAATAGGGTAAGTCCACTGAAAACGATATTTTTTAGTGATTGAAGGAGCTCCAATGGCAGATTCTGGCCAAATAGCCACATCTCTCATTTCCCCAGTTTCAGCATTATGAGACGACATTTGCCCATCATATTCACCACCGTAAGTAATTTTTGAATTCAGTGGGTCAGCCGCAATATAACCTGCTTCGCCACCAGCCACAGGATACCATGCTTTTGAATCAATACTATTCCCGTCCGTTCTTGAAGCAATTCTAACCGAAGAGTTGTCTTGTTGAGCTCCATAAACGTTATACGGAAAATCGTTATCCAATGAAACGTGATAAAATTGAGCCGTTGGCACATCTACATCAGAAAAAGTTGCACCACCATTATAAGTCACTTCCGCTCCGCCATCATCACCAATGATGAAATTATCTGGGTTTTTAGGGTTTATCCAACAATCGTGCGTATCTCCGTGATGAACCGCAATTCTTCTGAAAGTTTTTCCACCATCATTAGATTTCATGGCGTTCACGTTCAAAACGATTAAGCTATTTTCATTTTTCGGGTCAACTTCCAAATCCATATAATACCAACAACGTTGCCACAAGTTTTTGTCTTCATTAATTAAAGTCCAATGTTCTCCACCATCGTCAGAACGGAAAAGTCCACCTTTCGCATTTTCAACAAGTGCAAAAAGACGATTCGAGTTCGAACCTGCAATGGCAATACCAATTTTACCCAATAAACCTTTTGGCATTCCAGGTTTTTGGCTCAAATTCTCCCAAGTATCTCCCCCATCAATTGATTTATACAAACCGCAAGTTTTTCCCCCACTACTCATCGAAAAGCCATTACGGTATGCCTGCCACATAGATGCATAAATAATTCGAGGATTGTTTGGGTCAATTCTTACCATTCCCGCACCAGTGCTATCATTTTTTGTGAGAATTTGTTTCCAAGTTTTCCCGCCGTCAGTAGTTCTAAAAACCCCTCTTTCTGGATTTGGAGCAAATGGATTACCCACCGATGCCAGATAGGCAATATCTGGATTGGTTGGGTGAATCTCAATATTAGCAAT
The DNA here is from genome assembly GCA_013298805.1 of Cytophagales bacterium. Classification (GTDB taxonomy): domain Bacteria; phylum Bacteroidota; class Bacteroidia; order Cytophagales; family Spirosomataceae; genus Arcicella. The sequence continues at coordinate 13,415 of JAAFIU010000051.1, forward strand.
AGCATCTGCTTTGGGTAAACCTATAAATTTCCAAGTTTTACCTGCATCCATAGATTTATAAACTCCGTCACCGTAAGAAATATTACTTCTCATATCAGCTTCACCCATACCAACGTACAAAACATTTGGGTCAGATGGAGCAACTGCAATTGCCCCCACGGAGGTTGAGTGAAAGGTAGAATCAGAAATTGGAAACCAGTTTGCACCACCATTAATAGTTTTCCAAACACCTCCTCCAACAGCACCAAAATAATACGTTAAAGGTTGGTCAGCATGACCTGCAACTGCTAATGAACGTCCTGCACGATAAGGACCAATATTTCGCCAAGACAAAGCATTGAAAAGACTGTCTTTGACAACTTTTGTAGGAACATTACTGGAAAAAGATTGTAAGTTTTTCTTTGAAGTTTTTTGTGCAAAAGTAGTATAAGCACACAAAGAAATTAGGCAATACAGCCATATTCTGAGAGGTAATCGTTTGTTCATGATGAATGTGTTTAGTTGAATTCATCTGTAATTTACGAACTTTAAACATTCTAAAAAAACATCTTTTCCGCCAAACGAAAAGTATTACAATGAGCCTCTACAATATCTCTAATTTGGGGAGAATATCCTCCCCCCATCAACACAACAATTGGTAAATTATTTTTGATGGCTTGCTCAAAAACAAATTCGTCTCTACGGTAGCAACCTTGCGATTTAACGCTTAATTTACCCAATTTATCTGTTGCTAAAATATCAACCCCTGAAATGAAAAACAAGAAATCTGGTCGTTGAATTTCAATCAATTTAGGTAAAGTATCGTACAACAGAGAAAGATATGCTTCGTCTTCTGTATAAGTTGGCAGTTCAATATCTAAATCGGATTTTTCTTTATGCAAAGGATAATTTTCCTTTCCGTGCATTGAAAAGGTAAAAACACGTTCTTCATTTTGGAAAATCTCAGCCGTACCATTTCCTTGATGAACATCTAAATCAATAACCAAAACTTTCTTGGCTAAATAACTGTCTAACAAATAATTAGCCGCAATTCCAACGTCATTTAATAGACAGAAACCTTCTCCCCTATTTGTATAAGCATGATGCGTTCCACCCGCTACATTCAATGAGACTCCGTTTTGTAAGGCGAAATGACAACAATCGATCGTACCTTGAGCGATGATAATTTCACGTAAAACCAATTCAGCCGAAAGCGGAAATCCAATTTTACGAATCATTTTGGGGTCAATATTCAGATTTTTTAAATCTTCCCAATAATTTTTGGAATGAGCTCTTAAAATCCATTTTTCATCAATTGATTGTGGAGCGAAAAAATTATCAGCCGTGCAAGTACCTTCGTAAATGAGTTGTTCAGGAATGAGTTCGTATTTCAGCATCGGGAAGCGATGTCCTTCGGGCAGAGGAAGTTGGTAGATGGGCGAGTACGCTATTTTGAGCATATTGATAATAAAAAGAATATATTTCAAAAAAATGCCTGTGAACTTTAAAAGCTCACAGGCATTAAATTCTTAACTATTTTCTGATTAAGAAGTTCAAATTCTTTTAATCCTATCTCTTAAACGTCTTCATGTGGGCAATTGTTTCAGTAGGGTTTGTTGCATTGAAAACATAACTTCCTGCCACTAATACATCCGCACCAGCCTCCACTAATTTTGGACCAGTTACGTTATTTACACCGCCATCAATTTCAATTAAGGTATCTAAACCTTGTTCGTCAATCATTTTACGAAGTTTTTTTACTTTTGCATAAGTCATTTCTTCAAACTTTTGACCACCAAATCCTGGGTTGATTGACATTAATAATACCATGTAACAATCAGGTAAAATATCCTCCAAAACCGAAACTGGCGTTGATAAATTCAACACTACACCCGCTTTGCAACCAGCATCTTTTATTTGCTTAATAGTACGATGCAAGTGAACCGTCGCTTCGTGGTGAACCGTAATAATGTCAGCCCCAATTTTGGCAAAAGTTTCAATGTATCTTTCTGGTTTTTCAATCATTAAATGTACATCTAATGGCTTAGTTGCGTGCTTTTTGATAGCCTCAATAACTGGCATTCCATAAGAAATATTTGGCACAAAAAGACCATCCATTACATCAATATGAAACCAGTCGGCTTGTGAGTTATTGACCATTTCAATATCTCTTTGGAGATTAGCAAAGTCAGCGGCAAGCACCGAAGGAGCAATTTTTATAGTATTCATTTGTACTTTTTGAAAAATTAAAAAATGTAATACAGACTTTAGCCTGTTGTCGAGTTATTATAATTACAGACTGAAGTCTGTGTTAATTGGGTTAATATCTAAAAGTATCACCTTTAAAATCAAAAATCTCAATTTTCTTGCCGTCTTTTTTCTTCAAAAAAACTTTATTAGTCTCCTGAGCATCAACCATTTGTACAAATTCGGCTTCCTTGGGGAGATATAAATTTACATATTGAGCGTCTAACACCGACTTTGTTATATTCTTGGTATAAACATCTGATTTATAAACTTCTTTGCTATAAGATGGATAAACGATGGTATCGCCAGTTTGATACATTTTTATCAATTTCTCAGCCACTTTTGGGTATGGGTTTTCACCTCTTGCATTGTCACGGTAGTTATATTTCAACGATTCATCATTCAAAACTTGTTCTATTGTCTGTGAAACTGTGAACAAATGAAGTGCAAAAACTACCCAAATAGCATAATTTACAGGTTTTGACTTCACTCCTGCTTGAATTAAAGCTAAACTCACCAAAATAATAGAATACGGAAAAGAGAAACCAGAATAGCGTTGTGTTAGCCCAAAAGTATGTCCATTTTTAAAAGTCATTAAGACCAAAAAAAACGTCGGTAAGAACGTTAAAATCAATAAAAACCAATTTTGTTTTCTTTGCAATTCACCTTTTGTATCTTTCCAATATTCGTAAAGTAAATAGCATAAAAGTCCACAATTGATGACTTCTAAATATGAAATACTCTGTGCTTCGAATGCAAGTATTATTGCAAAAACATACAAAACAGAAATTCCTTGCAACCACTTCATTTTTTTACTTTCTCGAAATTTCAGTAAAGCAAAAATGGAAAAAACAGAAATTAAAATCGCTAAAATTAAGTTCTTTTTACCCGCAATTGTACTTGTTAAACCGTTACTAATAATAAATAAATCAGTAAAAATGGGGGCTGATTTCTTAGCAACATTTCCAACTGTTGAGGGGTCAATATATCCTGCATGCAAATTTGGAACGGAATGAGCTTCTTTATAATAAATTTTGGCTTGATAACTAAGCGTTTGAAAAGTATAATTTCCTCCACCAAGCGTTATCCAATAGCCAAAAGCTGCTGCACCAATTGAAAGTGAAAGTGGTAATAAAATCCAAGGTCGTAATTTTCTCACAAAAAGCAATACATAAAGTCCATGTGCCATAAAAACGGTAGCTGTCAAAAAATGTGACAACAAACACATCGCCGATAAAATTCCGTAGAATACATACAAGCGATTATTTTTGATGTACTTTTCCTCATTCTTGATAATTTTCAAGAAAATATGCGTTGCCAAAAGTGTTAAAAAGAAACTTAACGAATAATTGCGAATTTGTTGGCTGTAAGCAATAAAAAATGGTTCAATTGCCATCAGAAATGATGCTAAAAGAGCCAAAGGGACATTATTGAAATGCTCTTTAATGAAGACAAACAGCAGTATAATAATAGCACAACTAAATAAAACGGACAAAAAGCGAGCAGAAAAATCTGAAATACCAAATACATTTATCCAGTTGTGGAGTACTACATAGTAAAATGGACTATTTCCAATATCACTTCTTCGGATGCTATCGTAATAATCCTCAAGATTTTTTTCAGCCCAAAACTCTTTTGGTGTAAACGTATTTTTGCCCTTGGTATGGAAGCAATTTTTCTGAGAATTTCCTTCCATTGCCATACCTTGACTAACCAATACGGATGCCTTTTCATCGAAAAAAATACCATGTTTGTCAAGATTATGAACTCTTAAACTAAAAGCAAGAATAACAATGAAGGTCAGAATCAGATATGCGAAACGAGAAAGAATCATTTGAGTGGGATTAAAAAAGAAAACACGGAAGAAAATTCCGTGTTTTGAAATTCAATGCAAAAATATAAATATTTATAGCTACAAGCAATAAAATGACTTATTTGATTGGACTTTTCTCTAAAATAAATATCCTAATGATAGTCCAATGGTTGTATTCCTGAAGCCGAAGGGGTTAGTTATATCCTTATTTAACCGCCAAATATTTGCACTAAAATTATATCGACCTTCAATAAAAGCATTACTCCCAAGTTTTACTCCAAACCCAAAAATACCGCCCCAACCAAGAGCAGCCTCATTATATGTTTTTGGATTAACCGTTGGTAAATAAGAAGCATAAGGCCCAATAACGGTGTAGAGTCCTTCGTCTCCCATATTGATTTTTAATAGCAAAGGAACTTCTATGTAATTGGACGATATTTGTGCGGTATCTATTTTAAACCCTTTTTGAGAAAAGGCTAATTCTGGACAAATTGAAATATCTTCTGAAAGCTCAATATTGGCAAATAATGCACCTTCAAAACCGACTAATGTTCCATTAGGATTGTATATGATTGCTCGTCCCCATTGGGTGCCTGCGTGAACTCCACCACGAAGACCGAACCTAATACTTGATTGAGCGAAACCAGAGAATGTGAAGCCAATAAAAAATGCTAAAAATAGAAATTTGATTACGGGAAAGGTAAAATATTTTATCATGATTTTACTAATTAGGAATGTTTAAGTAGTAAAAATACTTTTATTTTGAGAAAATACTTCTTGATATTTATTATTTGGCGGTAAATTAGCCAAAATTTATTTTTTATGACCCCACAAGAACAAATTAATCAACTTACAAAACAGTTAAATCATTATAGTTTTCTCTACTATCAAACAGCAAACCCTAAAATATCTGATTATGAGTTTGATAAACTCTTGGAAAAACTTAATGAGTTAGAAAAACAATATCCTGACTTTGTGAGAGAGGATTCTCCGACTCATCGAGTTGGAGGCACTATCTCAAAAGAATTTGAATCAGTTACACACCGCTATCCAATGTTATCTTTGGGAAATACCTACAACGCTCAGGAATTGACCGATTTTGATGAAAGAGTTCGTAAAGGACTAAATGATGAACCTTACGAATATATATGTGAGTTGAAATTTGATGGCGTGGCACTTTCTATGTGGTTTGAGAATGGGGCTCTCACCCGTGGGGTCACTCGTGGTGATGGTGTTAGAGGTGATGATATTACAGCCAATGTAAAAACAATCAGAACGCTTCCTCTCAAAATTGAGACGGTAAATATGCCCCAAAGTTTTGAAGTGCGTGGAGAAGGTTTTATGCCCTTAATTTCTTTTGAGAATTTGAACAAAGAAAGAGAAGATATTGGCGAACAATTATTGGCAAATCCACGAAATGCTGCTTCTGGAACATTTAAAATGCAGGATTCTGGCGTAGTTGCCAAACGCAAAATGGATTGCTATATTTATCAATTTTTATCAGAAAATGAGATTTTTACTACCCATGAAGAGAGTCTTATTGAGATGAAAAAGTTAGGATTCAACGTTTCGCCCACTTGGAAAAAGTGCCATAATATTGAAGAAGTTTTAACCTTCATCAATCACTGGGAATCTGAACGACATCATTTACCGCTGAATACCGATGGAATTGTAATAAAAGTAAACTCCTTTGCACAAAGAGAAGTTTTGGGATATACAGCCAAGTCTCCCCGTTGGGCAATTGCGTACAAATACCCTTCTGAATCAGCTTCAACACTTTTAGAATCAGTTAGTTACCAAGTTGGCAGAACTGGAAACATTACGCCCGTTGCCAATTTAAAACCTGTTTTGTTGGCAGGAACAACCGTAAAACGTGCCAGCATTCATAATGCCAATGAAATTGAACGTTTAGATTTATACTTGGGGGATTATGTATTTGTGGAAAAAGGGGGAGAAATAATTCCAAAAATAACGAATGTTGATTTAAGTAAAAGAAGAGAAAATCTTGAAAAAGTTATTTTCCCCGAAAATTGTCCAGAATGCAACACGCCACTTGTGCGAAAAGAAGGGGAAGCCAATCATTACTGCCCCAATGAAAAAGGTTGTCCTCCACAAATTAAAGGTAAAATTGAGCATTTCATTCAGCGAAAAGCCCTAAATATTGAAAACTTAGGCACAGAAACGATCGACTTATTTTATAGAAGAGGTTTAGTAACAAGTCCTGCCGATTTATACGATTTAAAACGTGAAGATTTAGGTGGATTAGAGGGTTTCAAAGAAAAATCAATTCAAAATATCTTAAAAGGAGTAGAAAAATCGAAGGAAATTCCATTTAAACAAGTGCTTTTTGGCATTGGAATCCGATTTGTTGGAGCAACTGTTGCTGAAAAATTGGCAAGCTATTTCAATAATATTGAGGCAATGGCAAAAGCCAACCAAGAAGAATTATTGCAAGTCCCAGAAATTGGTGAACGTATTGCTCAAAGTGTGGTTGATTTTTTTCAAAATTCTTATAATCAAGAATATATTGCACGTCTAAAAGCAGCAGGATTAAAATTTACGCATGAAGCCATTGAAATAGTTGTGGAGGGTGACACTTTAGCAGGAAAAACTTTCGTAATTTCGGGTACTTTTCAAAATTTTGAACGAGACGATCTGAAAATCAAGATTGAAGCCAATGGCGGAAAAGTGTTAAGTGGCGTTTCGGGCAAGTTAAATTACCTTGTAGCTGGCTCAGAAGCAGGACCTTCAAAATTAGAAAAAGCTCAAAAATTAGGTGTTCAAATTATTTCGGAAGAAGAATTTATCTCCATGTTGGAAGATTAAACTAAATGACTATGATAAATCTACTTTTAAAAGGTCTTGTTGACCTGATTTATGGCACTACACGAGTGAGACGTAAATTTGAGATTGATTATCCAAACGAGAAAGTATTAGTTTCTGATGCAAGTAAAGGTATTATGACAGATTCAAACCAACAGATCAAGAATGGACTTGATTGGGTAACTTCGCAAAGAGCTGTTTTATTATTGACTGAAAAAAGAATTGTGTGTGGCAAATGGTCAATTCCAATTGAGACTATTTCAAGTGCCAATATGAAAAACGTAATATCTTTATTTGGTAGTGGACAAGTTTTAAAAATCGAAACAAAAGATAATAAGAACTATCAATTTGGAATGCAATTAAACTCTGAATGGATGAATCAAAAACGTCTCCCATTGATAATTGAAAAAGGAGAATTAAGCTCTTCTAATTTCAGTGTTATCATTCGAATATTAGTCATTGGATATTTGATCTATTGGATTTTTGAGCGTTATATGCAAAAATAAAAAAGTAGGGTGTCAGACAATATTCAGACAACAAAAAATGCTATCTGAATACGGAATCAACATTTGAATATTCGGGATGATTTCAGAATAATTCCAAAATATAACTTAACAGTTTCGGATTACATCCGTATTACACATTTAATAATGAGACCAAAATTTCATGGCGTAGCTCCAGCCTTAGTAACTCCGATGTTTGCGGATGGGAGTATTGATTTCGACGGATTGAAAAATC
>JAAFIU010000437.1 GCA_013298805.1 Cytophagales bacterium
TAACAGCCACAAATTTTTTGGGACAGCCACTGATGTCTGTATAGTTTATCACAATATTTATACAAAATATCGTGTTGGTTTGTCCCAAAAATTTCAATAATCAAATTATCCTAATAAAGTTTAATGGAAAATATTTATAATTTAACTTTTCTTAGCCCTTTTAATTTCATTTGAGCAAAATAAGGATGGTCTGGATTTACAATTAATTCTTGTCTAAGGGGCGGTTCGACGTTTCGATGGATGAGAACGTCCATATCTTCTAACGGAATTGCTCCTAAAAGCACTTCACTATCGCCTGGTAAAACCATTGTGTTGCAAATGGTTCTACGGTTTTTAAATTTCAATTCTACACCCGTCACCACGTCAAAATCATGAAAGGAGCCATTTGTCATTTGCCCTTTTCGTTTTTTAACAATTGGAAGTTGCAATTGCTCTTGAATTGATTCATTGATACAAAGCATATAAGAACCTGTATCTACCAAAGCGGTTACAGACATCCGTTTGATTTCATCTGCACCAATAAAATATTTACGTGCCAATGCTATATCCTCGGCATTTATTAATTCTATTTTAGCATATACTAACCCCATGATTTTATTTTGTTTGAAAAATAATCAAATATAATTACTTCACCTCAAAAGATAGCATTTCGGTTTCTTCAATAAATGCCGTTAATTTATCGCCAATATTTACTTTTCCAACGCCCGACGGTGTACCTGTAAAGATTAAATCACCTGTTTTTAACGTAAAGTATTTGGAAATTTCGGCGATGATTTCGTCAAAATTCCAAAGCATCATCTCCGTATTACCTTTCTGACGAGTTTCGCCATTTACCTCTAAATGAAAATTTAGATTCTTTAAATCAGCAAATTGACTTTTTTGTACAAAATTTGAAATAGGAGCAGAGCCATTAAATGCTTTAGCTTTTTCCCAAGGCAAACCTTTTTCTTTTAATTTTGCTTGTAAGTCACGAGCTGTAAAATCAATACCGATACCAATTTCGTCGTAATATTTATGAGCAAATTTTGGTTCTATATTCTTTCCAATTTTATTGATTTTCAATACAATTTCAACTTCATGGTGAATATCACTTGAAAAGTCTGGATGATAAAAAGGCTCATTGTCCTTAATAACCGCTGTATCGGGTTTTAAGAAAATGACAGGTTCTGAAGGTCGTTCATTATGTAATTCAGCAATATGGTCGGCATAATTTCGCCCGATGCACAAGATTTTCATATTTCTTCGTTTGTAAAGTAAATAGCCATTCTTTATTTAAAATCAATTTCTAAATGAGACATTGTTTAACAAAATTACCGTGAAATTATAGAAATATAGAACCTTTTTGTGATTTTTACGTCTCAATTGTAGATATTAGCGAAATATCTTTGATATATACAAAATGAATACCTTAAACGAAATATTAAAATGAAGAGAATCATTTTTTATGGAGCAATACTCCTTACTACATTATGGGCTTGTACTAAAGTGCCTTTGTCGGGTAGAAACCAATTATTATTAGTTTCAGATTCAGAAATGAATTCAATGGCATTTACCAGTTACAAACAATTTTTGGATACAAGCACTGTTGTACCTGCCAGTTCGCAACAAGCTGCCATGGTGAAACGTGTAGGGGATAAAATTGCAAGAGCCGCTCAGTCCTATTTTGAATCAACGGGGAATCCTCAATATTTGAATGGTTATCAATGGCAAACTGAATTAGTTCAAAGTAGTCAGGTAAATGCGTGGTGTATGCCCGGCGGGAAAATGGTTGTTTATACAGGAATTTTGCCAATAACTCAAAACGAAACTGGGCTTGCCGTAGTAATGGGGCATGAAGTTTCTCATGCTATCGCAAAACACGGTGCAGAACGTATGAGCGAAGGGCTTTTAGCTCAAGGGCTTTTAGTAGCTGGACAAATCGGATTAGGTATTGCCATGAAAGATAAGCCAGCGGCGACTCAAAATCTTTGGAATAGTGTTTATGGATTAGCTGCTCCAATTGGCGCACAATTAGGAATGATGGCACACGGACGTTATCAAGAATCGGAGGCAGACCATTTAGGCTTATTGTTTATGTCAATGGCAGGGTATAATCCGATGGAAGCAGTAACGTTTTGGGAGAGAATGGCAGCTAAATCAGCAGCAGGAGGCTCAAAAACGCCAGTTTGGTTATCAACGCATCCATCAGATGCAACCCGTATTGCGGATATTAAAAGCCGTATGGGTGAAGCATTGAAATATTATAATGCTTCAAGTAGAAGTGGCTCAAATGGGAGGTATTAGATTTTAGAGTATAGCGTAAAATGTGGATAAATCTCAATATGTTCGCCAAAATAGGCAGTTAACAAAATAAAAGCACTTTTACTATTGTTATAAGGTTTCCCGACCTAAACAACTTGTAAAAGTGCAAATAATTACCGAACTATTAAACGTACTGTCTGGA
>JAAFIU010000433.1 GCA_013298805.1 Cytophagales bacterium
CAAAACAGTCGGATTGGAATATTATGAAAACGCCTTTCAAGCGTGATATTGTGAAGGAATTAGCCGATGAATGTCACAAACAAGGCATTAAAATCTGTTTTTATTATTCGCTATTAGATTGGTACAGAGACGATTATCCTTACGAAACTGGAAAAACAGGCAAAGGCACAGGACGTACCAAAAAGAGCGATTATGCGAGCTACTTGAAATTTATGAAAGCTCAATTGACCGAACTTTTGACCAATTATGGCGAAGTTTCAACCATTTGGTTTGACGGACATTGGGACCAATTAGCAAACGACCACGATAAGTCTTTAACTTCAAAAATTGATTGGAAATACGATGAAATTTACTCGCTGATTCATAAGCTACAACCGCAATGTATGATTGGCAATAATCATCATTTGATGCCAATTGCAGGAGAAGATTTTCAAATGTTTGAAAAGGATTTACCAGGAGGAAACTCAACGGGTTTTGGTGGTGCTGATATTTCACCTTTACCCCTTGAAACTTGCGAAACTATTAGCGATGCGTGGGGATTCAATATCAACGACCACAAATACAAATCAACCAAACAATTAGTGGATTATTTGGTAAAAGCAGCGGGTTTTGGAGCAAACTTTTTGTTGAACGTTGGCCCAATGCCAAATGGAGAAATCCAACCCGAATTTGTAGAACGATTGGCTCAAATGGGCGATTGGTTAAAGGTTTACGGAGAAACTATTTATGGCTCAAAAGCTGGTTTTGTGCGTCCGCAAGCGTGGGGTGCGGTTACCGAAAAAGGTAATAAAATGTACCTACATCTTTTGAATTACAAAGACGATAAATTCATGCTGAAAATTCCTCAAAATGTAAAATCGGCTAAATTATTTGTGGGAAAAACGCCTGTGAAATTTCAGAAATTGGATAATGATTATTACGTTTTTGATGTTGCTGCGTTGGATAAAAATGCGATGGATAATGTGATTGAGTTGGAGAAATAGACTTAACGTTAAGAATTAAATTTCCTTGTAAAGTATTGATGATTAGACTATTGATTGAGTAGCTGAATTGATTAGCAATTTGTGTCCAAAAATACGATTGAGGTTTTAATCGTTATAATGTAGTACAAAGGGTTAGCCAATTCAGCTAATTTAATTACTCATCCCAAAGATTTTCCAAAGTATAATCGCTTCCTTCCAAACACCAAAAATCTCCTTTAATATAGCGGTAGTGTAAGTCTAAACTGCTCATTTTTGCCATTTCATTGGCAGTAAGTTCAATGTCAGCCGCTTCTAAATTCTCTTTTAATCTTTGTGGATTTACTGATTTCGGAATTACCGAAGCACCTCTATTGACCGCCCAAGCCAACATAACTTGTGCGGGCGAAACGCCTTTTTCTTTGGCTATTTCAAGAATGGCTTCATGCTGAAAAAGTTTTGGTTCGTCGGCTAAAATTCTTGCCGCTGGTCGGTCGGAAGAGCCTAATGGACAATAACCCGTCAGTAAAATGCCTTTTTCTTGAGCAAAATTCAATAGGTCTTTTTGCTGTAAAAACGGATGCGATTCTACCTGAACAACCTCTGGCATCACGCCCGTTTCTTCCGTAATTTGATTGATTTTTTTGATGCTAAAATTGGAAACACCAATGTGTTTAGTCAGTCTTTTTTCTTGCAAATCAATCAATTCTCGCCATGTTTCAGTCAATGGAATTTCGTTCAAACTTATCAAATCTTCGCCTTTTTGTGCGTAGCCAATATTGTATTGCAAAGCCACTGGCCAGTGAATCAGATATAAATCCAAATAATCAAGTCCTAAATCTTTGAGTGTAATGTCAAAAGCGGCTTGAATTTCATCCTTTCTATGTCGATTATTCCACAATTTGGACGTTATCCAAAGCTCTTCTCTCGTCACTTCACCATTTTTGATAGCATCAGAAATCGCCTGACCGATTTCGGCTTCGTTGCCATAAAAATAGGCACAGTCGAAATGACGATAACCAATTTCAATGGCTTTTCTGACTACCTCATAAACTTCTCCTTTGGCAGATTTCCAAGTTCCTAAGCCCAAAGCGGGCATTTTATCGTTATTTTTGAACGTTAAATATCTCATGTTGAATGGTAATATTTTGAAATTTGTCTAATATTGCTAAAAATAATACATAAACATTCTATTTTCACATTAATTGAAATTTCACCGCTGTAAGTCAGGACAAGTTTCGGGTCGGTCAGCCATTTTAATCTACCAAATCATGAATGAATCATTTCTGCATTTTTTGTGGCAATTTCAAAATTTCGACAAATCAAATCTACAAACTACTGATAACGAAGTAGTTGAAATCATTAAAATTGGTCGTTTAAACGCTGATTCTGGAGCAGATTTCCAAGATGCCCGTATCATCATTGGTGAAGTGGAATGGGCAGGAAGTGTGGAAATTCACCTAAAATCCTCCGATTGGGATATTCACAAACACCAATTTGACACGTCTTATCAAAACGTAATTCTGCACGTAGTTTGGGAAGA
>JAAFIU010000095.1 GCA_013298805.1 Cytophagales bacterium
AATTGGCGTACCAAATACCATTTTTGTTTTCAATAAATACTACGAAGAATACGCTCTGCACGGCGACAAAATGTTGGCATTACAAACCACCATTGAGAAAATCGGACAAACACTTTTCTTAGCAAATCTTACTACATCCATCGGGTTCGGTGTTTTTGCCTTTACTGGAAGTGCATTTTTATCTGAATTCGGTATCGTTGCAGCTATCAATGTAATGCTAACGTACATCGTTTCATTGATATTTATTCCTTTGGTATTTAGCTACTTAGCACCACCATCCGAAAAACAAACTTCACGTTTAGATTCAGGAAGAGTTGCCCAAATATTACTCAAAATAGATAGCTTCGTGAATCATAAGCGTTCGGTAATTTATAGTATTATTTTAGCGATAATTGCTCTTTCAATTTTTGGAATGACCCAAATAAAATCAATTGGCTATATCGTAGATGACCTTGCAGACGATAACCCAATTCTGACAGATTTAAAATTTGTCGAAAAGAATTTCAAAGGAATCATGCCTTTTGAAGTAGCCATTGATACGTATGAAGCAGGTCGGGTGATGGGTTCGCCTGAGCTTTTGACCAAAATCAAAAAAATGGAAAAAGAGTTTGCTAAATATCCAGAATTTACCAAACCCGTTTCATTAGTAACTGCCGCCAAATTCATTTATCAAGCCTATCGTGGTGGTGACCCAAAATATTTTGTATTACCAGGAATTGATGAATTAGCCAAATTGAAAGAATATAATTCGAGCGTGCAAGGAAAACAAGGATTCACCAAAGGATTTATTGATTCTACCAAACGTTATACTCGTGTTAGTTATCAAATTGCCGATTGTGGAACGGTTCGTACCAATCAGATTATCAACGAATTACAACCTAAAATTGACTCTATTTTTAATTATAATTCAGAAACAAATGAGTTTTATAAACGTGGAGACAAACGTGGTTATGATGCAGAAATCACAGGAAATAGTGTAATTTATGCATGGCAGAATGATTATTTACAGGCAAATTTGGTTGAAAGTACCCTCCAAGCCATTGTCTTGATTTGCCTCATTATGGCATTGCTTTTCCGTTCTTGGAAAATGGTGATTATCTCAACTTTACCAAGTTTAATTCCATTATTAATTACGGCAGGATTGATGGGCTTCTTCGATATTCACTTGAAATATTCAACAATTTTGATTTTCTCCATCGCATTCGGTATTTCTTCTGACGGAACAATTTACTTTTTAACTCGTTATAAAGACGAATTATTAAACAAAAAGCGAAACGTAAAAGATGCCATCAGAGAAACCATTTTGAACACAGGTGTTTCGATGTTTTATACCGCAATTATCTTATTTACGGGCTTTTTCATATTTACGGCATCATCATTCAAAGGTACGCAGTCATTAGGAATTTTAGTTTCAATTACGCTTTTAATGGCAATGATTTGCAATTTGGTTTTACTACCCGCTTTCTTGATGACCTTAAATAAACGTGAAAGTGAAGCGTTATTAGACTAATTACTACCAACTACTTGTCAGATAATAACCTAAAAAAACATAACACATTAACCCTCAAAATGATGAAAAAAATATTTACACTAATGTTGCTAATACATTTTGGCAATCTTCAAGCACAGCGATTTTATGCCACGGTATTTGACCAACTTCCACAAGACTATCAACTGTATCCTCGAAATGATAAAGGCTATGGAATAGTACCCATTTCGGGGAAAATTGAAATTGCAGGTTGGAAATATTGTTCCGTTCAAGTTTTCAGAAACGATGTATTGACTGCTTATCAGCGGGCAAATCTCACATACGCTGATGCCGTTGGCTCATTTCAATTTAGCAATGTTCCGATTAAAGCAGAATTAGCAGAATATAGTTTCAAGGTTTTTGCCATGAATAGTAGTGGAGATTCAACCTTAGTTGTAAAAAGAGAACACGTGGTTGCAGGAGATGCTATTGTTATTGGTGGACAGTCTAATGCTTTAGCTCTTGTCTATGAAAACGTAACTCCATATCATAACCCATTTGCCCGAACTTACGGAGGGGATTACCCTTATTCGATACCTATGAAATGGACTTTATCAGAGTACGGTAATATCAGAGTTGGGCAAATAGGCGGTTGGCTTCAGCGATATATTATTGAAAAATACAAAATTCCTGTGTGCATTATCAATCAAGCTATTGGCGGAATTAACCTTGGACAAAGTTTGATTAGAGATGCTAATAATGTAGGAAGTTTAGACAATAATTATGGAATAACTTACAACAGAATTCAAAATGCAGGATTGTTAGATGGTGGTGTAAAAGCCTTTATTTGGCGACAAGGCGAGAATGAGTCATCGGGCGGAGCTGCATTTTGGGGTGGACAATTTGACCAGTTATATAAATATTGGCAACAAGATTATCCAAAAATAAACAAATATTATATCTTCCAAATAGGTCTAATTGCATTTCCTGAACGCAATGCAGGAGCGTTGAGAGATTACCAGCGAAGAACAAATATAATTTATAATAATGTTGACAATATCGCTTGTGTAGGTACAAAAGGATATGATGGCATCCATTACGATTCTTCGGGATACCACCAAACCGCAACGGAACTTTTTAGGATGATTGACCGTGATTTGTACGGAGGGAAATATACTGAAAATGTAAATTCACCCAATATTCAGAAAGCCTATTTTTCAAAAAAGGACAAAAAAGAAATTACCCTTGAATTTGAAGCTGACCAAAAAATGATTTGGGTTGAAGACACTGTACTTATCTCAAAAACTGGACAAGCCATCAAACAGTACATGAGAAATATGTTTTTCTTCAACGACAATACTGAAAGCAATTTGGTTGTAGATGGACGAGCAGTTGATAATAAAATCGTTTTATCACTCAGTTCAGCACCCGCAACTACGACCTTCAATTACCTTCCTGCTTATCACGACGATGCTGTTTTTAAGCAATTTGGAGGTCCATTTCTTACCAATAAAATAGGCATGAGAGCCTTTTCATTTGATGGAGTTACTATTCAAGATTACAAAGACCCAATTACTCCTAAATTGGCAACACCATTATTGGTTGCCAACAACGTTTCTTTTCAATCCATCAATATATCGTGGAAACCTGTTCCAAACACACTATATTATATTTTGGAAAGAAAAGGCAGTTTAACTGACACGTACAAAAAAATTGCCACTTTACAAACAGGAACAGAATCCTACATGGATTCACAATTGGCTGATAATCAAACCTATTATTACAGAATTATTGCGATTGGAAACAACAATGAATCTGATTATGGTTTTGTAGAAGCACAAACAATTGCCAAATTGACAATACCAAATCTGAACGTTAATACAGTTTCTTTTAATGTCTTAAAACTTACGTGGAAAGCTGTTACAAATGCAACAACTTATGTTTTAGAAAGAAAATTGACGCAAAATGAAGCATTTAAGGGATTAAAACAACTCTCAGCAAATACCACAGAATATACAGATTCTTTGCTCAACGACAATACGTTGTACTATTATCGAATAAAAGCATTGGGAGATAAAACAGAATCGGACTTCGCCACAGCACAAGCGAGTACAATAAAAAAATTAAGTACCCCAGAAATAACCATCAGTACCATTTCATATCAGAGTCTCAAAATATCTTGGAAAGAAATTACAGATGCTAAAAGCTTTACTTTAGAGCGAAAAGTTGGCACGAATGATTCGTATAAAGAACTTATCAAACTAACACCAACTACGCTTGAATATGTTGATAACAACCTAAAAGACAACACATTGTACTATTACCGTTTCAAGGCATTTGGTGACAAAACAGAATCGGATTATGCTTTAGCTCAGGGTAGTACCGCCTTACTTTTATCAAATCAAACCGAGATTGATAAGCTGTTTAATGTTTTCCCAAATCCAACAAATACTGATATTTCAATCAGATTTGAACAACCTACAAGCGGGAGTTTAGCCCTGATGAACATCAGCGGAAGCTCCGTAAATGAAATTGAATTTAAAGCTAAATCAGAAATAATTTTACCTGTAAAAGACATTTTAAAAGGTATTTATTTCTTGAAATTTCAGAACGATAAAGAAATATTAGTGAAGAAAATTATCATTGAGTAATGACGACATTGAGAAATTGTTTCTGAAATAAAATAAGCCCTCCTAAGCATTTTAACGTTTAGGAGGGCTTTCAATTTGACCAAAATGACATATTAGGTCAGACGATAGTCAGACCGAGAGAACCAATCAATTTATTTTCCCCTACTAATCCAATTACACCTTCCTTCTACTCCAAAAGCTCGCTAACAAAGACCCGTTCACATTCATAATTGGTCCAAATAAGGCAGGAGCAATACCAACCGTAGCTAATTTCCCCATTGATTTTGCTAATCCTGACGCTAATCCAGCATTTTGTAAACCTACTTCAATGGCAACTGTTCTACAATCTTGCTCTGGCAATTTGAATAATCTTGCTCCCCAATAACCCAAAATAAATCCTCCGATATTGTGTAATAAAGTAGCAAAAACTAAGGCTACTCCCACCGTTTGTAATGATTTTTGCCCAACCGCCGTAATAATCACGATAATTACGGCAATACCCACCATTGAAATAATTGGTAATACTTTCTGCAACCATTCTGACCGTCCCGCCAAAAAAATATTCAGTAGAAAACCTACTCCAACTGGTATAATTATCATTTTAGAAATATCATAAGTCATACTCCAAAAATCAATTTCAATGAATTGTCCGCCCAAAAGTTTCATCAACAAAGGCGTGAGAATGGGAGCTAAAAGTGTAGCAAAAGAGGTAATGGTAATAGACAAAGCCACATTTGCTTTGGCAATGTACGACATCACATTAGAAGCTAATCCACTTGGAGAACATCCCACCAAAATAATGCCCGCAGCAATTTCAGGTGGAAAATCAAATGCTCTTGCAATACTAAAACCTAAAATCGGCATAATGGTAAATTGACAAATTAAACCCACAATAACCGCTTTCGGCATTTTTACAACGCCCAAAAAATCATCATAACTCATCGTCGTTCCCATGCCAAACATAATAATTTGAAGCAAAGGGATAATTAATTCTTTCAGTTGAAAATTACCTACCGAAATGAAATACTGTGGAAAAAAATAGGCAATTGTTGCCCCTAAAATAATAGAAAGTGTGTAAAGATAATTTTTCATGTGGTTTGTTTATACTGAAAAGACTCAAATTCATAGTGATAAAGAAAAGTAGTAGTTTATCGGCAAATTCGCATTTCGCTAATCGCTTTTCGCTGACTATTAACAACAATAATAGATTGATTTTTTTAATTTATTTCGTTATTTAGAGGAATAATTTATGAATTAACCATTTTTGATAAGCAAACAATTTCATGCAAAAATTAACCTTAACTTCTCTATTAATGCTCCTATTAGTGAGTATTAGTGCATTCTCCCAACAACCCATTTATTTGTCCTCACCCGACAAAAACGTCACTTTAAAAGTTCAAAGCGAGAAAAATAATGCGGTATCGTACAGTCTAAATTATAAAAAGAAAGTAATTCTTGAACCATCGCTACTTGGTTTTCAACTAAATAAACCCAAAATTGACCTGAAAAACTTTAGTTTTGTTTCTGTTGACTCAAGTTCAGTTGACGAGACTTGGAAACCCGTTTGGGGTGAAGTAAGCAGTATCAGGAATAATTACAAGCAGTTAGTTTTGACCTTGAAAGAGAATCAATCGGCAGTAATTTTAAAAGTTATTTTCAGAGTTTTTAATGAAGGTTTGGGCTTTCGCTATGAGTTCCCGACGCAAGATAATTTCAAACATTTTATCGTTGGTGATGAACTTTCGCAGTTTAATTTAACGGAAAATCATAAAACCTTTTGGATTCCAGGGGATTATGATACCAACGAATATTTATACAATACCACCAAATTAAGTGAAATTGATGCCGTCAAAGCGGCAGATAAAGAGCCAGATATTGCTCTAAAATCAGTCATTGGCGTAAATACCGTTCAATGTCCTTTGATGATGAAAACGGATGATGGTGTTTATATAAACATCCACGAAGCCGCTTTGATAAATTATCCTGCCATGAATTTGACTTTGGATAAAAATACTTTCACCATCACTGCTCATTTAGTCCCCGATGCAGTTGGCAATAAAGCCTATTTGCAAACGCCTTTCCAAACGCCTTGGAGAACCATCAACGTGAGCGACAAAGCAACGGATATTTTAGCGTCAAAAATGATTTTGAATCTCAATGAGCCTTCAAAAATTACGGATGTTTCTTGGATAAAACCCCAAAAATTTATCGGTATGTGGTGGGAAATGCACACGGGAAAAGCCAATTGGGACAAAGCATCGAGCAAACACGGAGCAAATACTGCCAATGTGAAAACTTACATTGATTTTGCGGCTCTACATGGGTTTGACGGTGTTTTAGTAGAGGGCTGGAACGAAGGATGGGAAGATTGGTTTGGAAATTGGAAAGAAGATGTCTTTGATTTTGTAACACCTTACAGTGATTATGACGTAAATTATTTATCAAATTACGCAAAAGAAAAAGGTTTAAGACTTATCATGCACCATGAAACCTCTGGCTCGGCTACCAATTATGAACGCCATTTCGACAAGGCTTTTCAATTTATGAAAGACCACGATATGAACACCGTAAAAACGGGTTATGTTGGTCGAATTATTCCGAGAGGAGAACACCACGATAGTCAGTGGATGGTGAATCATTACCAAAGAGTGGCGGAGAAAACGGCTAAAAATCACATCATGTTGGAAGCTCACGAGCCTGTGCATCCAACGGGTTTGCACCGTACTTACCCCAATTGGTTAGCAAATGAAGCCGCCAGAGGAAATGAATTTAACAATGCTCCCAATTTGGCACTCGTTCCCGAACACGAAACGATACTTCCATTTACTCGTTTGATGGGCGGACCAATGGACTATACCCCAGGTTTTTTCCATTTTCAACTCAATCAATTTGACCCAAGTCGTAAAACTCGTGTACGTACTACGCTTGCCAAACAGTTGGCTTTGTACGTGACCATTTACAGTCCTTTGCAAATGGCGGGCGATTTTCCTGATAATTTCAATAAACATTTAGATGCGTTTCAGTTCATCAAAGACGTGCCTGTTGATTGGGACGATACCAAAATTTTAGAAGCCGAACCTGCGGATTATATTACCATTGCAAGAAAACAAAAAGGGAAAGACAATTGGTTTATCGGAGCAATTACTGATGAGAATAGCCGAAACACCACTCTCTCGCTTGATTTCTTGGATACTGGAGCAAAATATCAAGCAACTATTTATAAAGATAGCGATACGGCAGATTGGCAAAATAATCCCGAAAGTTATAAAATTGAAAAAGTTATCGTTACCAAACAATCAAAATTAGACTTGAAATTAGCTAAAGGTGGCGGATGTGCTATTAGTTTGATGAAATTGTAAAGTAATTTATTTTGCAGCGTTTACAGAGTTAAAAACTCTACCAACGTTATACTAACGAAGATTTATAAAATCCCAAAAGCATAAAAACTTTTGGGGTTTTTTTATTTTTTTTCAAATTCAATGAACCATTTTTAATCTATAATGTTATAACATTAAATGTATATACATTAATTATTAAAACATATTTAAAAATGGCTACTTCAACTTGGGCAATTGATGCCTCTCACTCAGAAATTCAATTCAAAGTAAAACACTTGGTAATCACTACCGTAACGGGAAATTTCAAAGAATTTAGTGGTTCAGTAGAAGCTGGAGACAGTTTTGAAAACGCAACAATTTCTTTTGAAGCAAATGTAAATTCAATCGACACAAACAGCGAACAACGTGACGCACACTTAAAGAGTGCTGATTTTTTTGATGCTGAACAATTTTCAACACTTTCATTTACCTCAACTGAATTCACGAAAAAGTCGGATGATGAATTTTCTTTAACTGGAAATTTAACGATGAAAGGAACAACTTTACCAGTAACCTTAGCAGTAGAATACGGCGGAACAGCCACTGACCCTTGGGGAAATGTAAAAGCAGGTTTTGAATTAACTGGAAAAATCAACCGTAAAGATTTTGGTTTATCTTGGAACGCAATCACAGAAGCAGGTAGTGCTTTAGTAAGTGAAGAAGTAAAATTGATTGCAAATATCCAATTGGTAAAACAAGCGTAAGGAAATTTACAATTTATTCGATTGCTAATAATTTAAAAAAGAGAATCACGATTAGTGCATAGCATTAACAGTGATTCTCTTTTTTGTTATATTTACTAAAAAACGTTAAGCTATGATTCCAATTCAAGAACTCCTTATTTTTATTTTGGCAGCTTTGATACTTGTTATTACACCTGGGCCAAATATGATTTATTTGATATCTCGTTCCATTACCCAAGGGCGAAAAGCAGGTTTAATCTCATTAGCAGGTATTATCTCAGGATTTCTGTTTCATGTGACAATGGTTTCGGTCGGGCTTACAGCCGTTCTCTTGACAATTCCTTTTGCTTACACTACCTTAAAAATGCTTGGCGTGGCATATTTGCTTTATTTGGCATTTCAAGCAGTCAATCCTAAAAATCAAGGATTCTTTGAAGCACGAAAAGATTTGAAAGAAGATAAGCCGAAGAAGTTATTCAGTATGGGTTTTCTTACGAGCGTACTAAACCCTAAAATTGCGGTTTTCTACCTTTCATTCTTTCCTCAATTTATCAAACCAGAATTTGGCTCTGTTTTCATCCAAAGCTTACAATTGGGAGTTACACAAATGATGGTAAGTTTTAGTGTGAATTTCTTGATTGTTCTTTCAGCAGCAAAAATATCAGTTTGGTTTGGGGAAAATCCATTTTGGGTGAAGATTCAAAAATGGTTTATGGCAAGTATTTTGACTGGTTTGGCTTTTAGAATGGCTTTGGATAAGGTTAAGTGAGTAATAGAGTTAAGTGTCTATGAGTTGAGGGTTTATGAGTAATAAGTTTATGAGTGAAATGAAACAAATTAACCTACAATTCTCAGTTTTTTCATTCATAAATCCATAGACCAATTATTCATAGACATTTAACTCATAAACCCTAAACTCATAAACTCTTAACCCTTATTGGCTTTATATCCTTGAGTAACCAACCAAGTCAAAACTTTATCTCTTACGTCCCCTTGAATCAATATTTCTCCGTCTTTAGCAGAACCTCCGCAACCACAAAGATTTTTCAGTTTTTTGGCTAAAATTTCTAAATCATCATCATTACCCACAAAACCCGTTATTAAAGTTACTTGCTTTCCTGCACGGGCTTTTTTATCCAATTGAATTTTCAATTTCTGCTTTTCTGGCGGTAAAGTTTCAGCTACTTCATCATTATCAAATGCAAAATCAAAATCTGGATTCGTAGAGAAAACCACACCTACGGGTATTTTTTTATTTTTAGACATTTCCAATTACTTTTAAAGACTGTTTTTTGATATTCACATTTAGCTCATTTGTTGTCAACTGATGAGGTTCTCCGTCATAATGAATCAAAAAGTTTTTGTCTGATTTCAAACTAAATAATTCCCCTGTTTTTGTTTCGATATACCTTGAATTAGGCAAAGTTCCTCTAAACAAACGGACACCAATAATTGGTGCTGCTCCAAATGGGAAAGGCTTCAATAAAACCATTTCAATCAAGCCATCATCAATTTTAGATTTTGGCGAAATCATCGCATTATTACCATATTGTGTAGCATTGGCGAAGGTGATTGCAAAAACCGTTTTGTCTTCATTACCAATCTGAAAAGTCTCAGGTTTATAAGTTCTGAAAGACTTCAACGCCATTCGTGCATAGGTCTTCAATCCTCTTGAGTTTTGTTTGGCAAACTCATGAGCAACCTCTGCATCAAACCCCACTCCTGCCGTACAAAAAAACGGAATCTCATTCAAAAAGCATACGTCCATTAATACCGCTGACTGACTAACCGCAAACTGAATGGCTTTATCAATTTTCAAAGGAATTTTTAAATGTCGAGCCAAACCATTCCCAGAACCAATCGGGACAATACCCAAAGCGGTTTCGGAGTCAATTAGGCCTCTCCCGACTTCATTGACCGTTCCGTCACCACCAATAGCAACAACCTTAGAAACACCTTCTTTGACTGCTCTTTGTGCGATTTCGGTAGCATGACCAACATATTCTGTAAAAAACAACTTACTTTCAGGTAATTTTGAAACAATCTGCTTAATTTTATTTTTCTGTACGGGCGTGGTCGTCCCCGACATTGGATTCATCACAAACCAAACCATTAGCTAAAGAATATAAATAGAATTACCAATACCAATATGAATGACAAATACATTAAGCCGTCCACTAAATAATAATCTTTGTACTTTTCGAAAAAATCATTCAACTTCATATCTTTCAAATTTTAATATATAAACAAATTTACGGAAAAATAAAGCATGAAAAAACTCATACTCTTTTTATTACTCTTGACGGTTTCTAAGGTAAATGCCCAAACAAACGATGATAAGTCTCAAATATTAAAGATTTTAGACCGCCAAACTAAGGCTTGGAACAACGGTGACGTAAGCAATTTCATGAAGGGCTACTGGGAATCCGATTCTTTAATGTACATCGGAAAAAGTGGCGTAACGTATGGTTATCATAGAACCCTTGAAAATTACAAGAAAAACTATCCCAATAAAGCTACAATGGGTTCTTTAGTTTTTGATATTATTAAAATTAATTTTATTGCATCCGATGCCTGTTTCGTGGTTGGTAAATGGCACTTAACTCGTCCCGAAAAAGGCGATATTGGTGGACATTACACACTACTTTGGAAAAAAATAAATGGAGAATGGGTTATCATCGCTGACCATTCTTCTTAATTAATGACTGAGTGATTTGTAAATGAGTGAGTAAAAATGCCTCACTCATTTACAAATCACTCAGTCACCATTATACTCAGTCACAATTTAAAGCTCACAATTAACCATACTCATGATTCCAGTTAATACCGTTTACAGACACAAATTTTCTTTTACTCAAAACGATGTAATTCTTTTCGCCCAAGTTTCGGGCGATAATAATCCTTTGCATCTTGATGCAGATTTTGCGGCAACCACTGCTTTCAAAAAACCAATTATTCACGGTGCATTAGCATCGAGTGTTTTCTCAAAAATCATGGGAACGGAGTTTCCTGGATTTGGCAGTGTTTATATGAAACAGGTTTCAGAATACAAACGTCCAATGTTTGTAGATACTGAATATGAAGCTATTTTTACCGTAATGTCAATCAACGAAAGTAAACATACCGCTGAAATTTCAACGGAAATTTTTGATGTTGCTACTGGCAAAAAAACCACCGAAGGAATGGCTGTCATTATGAATAAGGAAGAGTTTTAGGGGAGTTTATGAGTATATGGGTTTATGAGTAAAGAGTTTATGAGTGTATGTGGTTTATGAGTAATGAGTTCATGAGTTATACAACATATACTCTTTAATCATAGACTCTCTACTCATAACTCATAAACCCATATACTCCCCTAAACACAAAAAAGGCTCAGAAAAATTTCCGAGCCTTTTTTTAAAATAGCAACAGCCAATATTAAGCTTCTGTACTATTTTTAATGTCTTGCACTTGAGTACGAATTTCTTGTGCCAAAGTTTTCAATTGTTGCATACCACCTCTTACACGAGTACCAGCCGCTTGATTTCCTTTGTCATAAAATTTTTCAAAATCTCCTTCTAAGGACATAATTAAGTCCCTTACTTCTGCAAATCTGTTCATAATCGAAACTTGGATTTAGGTTGAATAAATGGTTCGAAAAAGCCTTAAATAACGTTAAGGCGTATTTTTATGGTCGAAATATAGCTAATTTCTTACACCTTCCAAATTCAAATTATGAAAAATGAACAAAAAAATGAAATATTTTACGAAAATTATACCAATTCAACCTGTTTCGCAATAAATTCCTCGGCAAGTTGGCGATAAACACCATCCTGAAGTTTTTGCTGAACTATCTCAAAACAATCCATTGTATAAGTCACATCTTCTAAGGTATGAGAGGCCGTTGGAATGATTCTCAACATGATTTGTCCTTTAGGTACAACTGGGTACGTTACGATTGAACAGAATACACCCATGTTCTCTCTCAAGTCCTGTACAAGACCAACCACGTGTGTCAATTCATAGTCACCGTGTAAGAAAACTGGCGTTACTGGCGAAGTAGTTTCTCCAATATCAAACCCTCTTTCTTTTAGTCCTTTTTGTAAAGCACGTACATTTTCCCACAATTTCTCACGCAATTCTGGGTGTTTTTTTATTAATTCCAAACGTTTCATTCCACCCACAACAAAAGGCATTGGTAATGCTTTTGCGTAGATTTGTGAACGCATATTATATTTCAAGAACATGATAATATCTTTATCTGCTGCCACAAATGCTCCGATAGAAGCCATTGATTTTGCGAAAGTAGAGAAGTATAAATCAATTCCTTCGATACAATTCATTTCTTCGTGAACTCCACGACCGTTTGCTCCCATTGTACCAAATCCGTGAGCATCATCTACCAAAATACGGAAATTGAAGTCTTCCTTCATTTTCACGATTTCGTCTAATGAACCTACTTTTCCTGACATTCCGAAAACACCTTCTGTAATTACTAAAATTCCTCCACCTGTCTCAGCAACTTTTTTAGTAGCACGTTCCAAATTTTTACGCAATGACCCCATGTCGTTGTGATTGAATTTGTAATATTGCCCCATTTTGGCTTTGTGTAAACGAATACCATCAATCAAACAAGCGTGAGATTCAGCATCGTAAACAATTACGTCATTCCTGTCACAAATACATTCAATAACAGACATTACGCCTTGATAACCGAAGTTCAAAAGGAAAGCATCTTCTTTTCCAGCGAATTCAGCTAATTGAGCTTCAAATTGTTCGTGTAGAACAGAGTTTCCTGACATCATTCTTGCACCCATTGGAGCAGCCAAACCAAAATCAGCCGCCGCTTTTGCATCCGCTTCACGTACTTCTGGGTGGTTAGCCAAACCTAAATAGTTGTTCAATGACCAGTTCAACATTTCTTTTCCCATAAAGGTCATTCTTGGCCCTATTTCCCCAGTCAACATTGGGAAGGTAAAATAATGATGAGAATAATGAGCATGGGCTCCGATAGGTCCAAGACCTTTGCCTACTTTATCGAAAATATCCACTTTATTATATGATTAAATGATTTTAAATTTATGAATTTAGACTTTCTAAAAATAGAAAAAATCTGAATTTAAGTAAACGTTGAATTCTTAGTTATTTTATATAATTCTCTAAAAAATTTAATGATTAACTTAAAATAATCACAAAGTTAAATTATTATTTCTTATCTACAAAATGTCTTTGCGTCTTGTATTAAATCAAGTTGATAAAATATTGATTTTGTTTTTTATAGTAATATTCTAAGAAGTTTAGAATATCATTTTAAATTCTAACTTAGGTTTCCTATATTGTTAATAAAATAGCCTAATGTATTTGTGTTATAAGTGTCTGTAATCTATAAAAAATACAAACTAATATGTCAAATACAACTCCTGTTTCAACCATACATGATGAGGTTTCGATAATTGATTTTCTGGTGGACAACAACGCCATGATAAAAGATTTTGCTCGTAGTCAATTCGTTTATTTTTTTATTGAAGAGGATTTTCATATTGTGTTATTTTTAGCAGAAAATTCTAAAACGTATTTTGTAAAATATGTAGTTGAAAGATTTGCCGAAAATATGAATGACATGATTACTCTCTGGAATAGGTTTGACCAACAGATTCAACAAGGACATGAAACAAGAATACTAAAACTGGCTAAAAATAAAGTGCATGACCTCATAGCCATGTCCGAAACATTCAGAGCGTTGTTTAATAGAATGGATTTTGATGAGGAATGAACTCTCGAAGTCTTAAGTACAGTTAGCGTATTATGTACAAAGTATTAAGTCCTAAGAATAAGCACAAAATATTTAGTCTCAATACACAATTTTTATCAACTTGATACTAAAGACTTAAGACTATTGAAACGAAACAAAACAAATTTTATATAATTTTATGTCAAAGATTAACAAGATTTTAATTGCCAATCGTGGTGAAATTGCTTTACGTGTAATGCGTACTGCCCGTGAAATGGGGATTCAAACAGTAGCCATTTTTTCAGAAGCCGATAGAAATTCACCGCACGTGCGTTTTGCAGATGAAGCTGTTTGCGTTGGGCCTCCTCCTTCCAATCAATCCTATTTATTAGGGGATAAAATCATTCAAATTTGTAAAGACCTCAATGTTGATGCCATTCACCCAGGGTATGGTTTCTTGTCGGAGAACGCTATTTTTTGTCAAAAAGTAGCCGATGCAGGAATCATTTTTATTGGGCCATCTCCAGCAAGTATGGATTTGATGGGAGATAAATTGACTTCAAAACATACCGTTGCCAAATATAATATTCCGATGG
>JAAFIU010000426.1 GCA_013298805.1 Cytophagales bacterium
CGTCAATAACGCCACATATTCCTTTATTTTAGCATCGTATTGTTTTGAGTTAAAAAATTTGGCATTCTTCAAAGCACTTTTATCTTTTTCTAACTGTGTTTTGGCGGCAACTAATTCATCAACACGCCCACCCAACGATTGTATTTCTGCAATTTTAGCATCTAATTGAGTTGCAACAGAATCTAAACGAGATTTTGTACTTGCCAACTGTTCAACTTTCTGATTGATTACTTGTTCTTGGTTGGTGTTTTTCTTTTTTGAGTCATAGAGCAAGTATCCTAAAAATCCGATGAACAACATCGCCAAAGCTAAAGCCGCTTTTAAAACACCATTGCCATTATTATTATTTTGTCTCGTTTCCATTGTATTTTTTGGGTTTGAAAATTCACTCAATATTATGGGAAAGCTCCCTTCTTAAAAAGCTTTATTTCTCTTTTGCTGTAAAATTAACGTTATAGCTACACATTTCATATACCCTATATAGTTATGAATTATAGCAAAATATTACAAAAATACACATCTATCTGAATATCAACTAATTACAATCATTTTCAAGAAAATCCGTCACCTTATCATGTGAGTATTCTCTGCTAAAATATTTCATCAAACAGATTTATTTTAGTCAAAATAAATCAATAACTGGCTTTTTTTCGGAGAAAGAATAATTTAATTAAAACAATTTTATGCTATAATGTTTTATTATGTATAGACCGAAAAGAGATTTACGAAAAATGAGTGTAAAACCTGTTAAGAATTCAGGCGTGAGATTCTCACCATAATCTAAATTTCTATTAGGTATAATTTAACAATCCTTTGTGCTTATTCACCTAATCACAGCGAAGGTATTTTGCTAAATATCCAACAAATTATTCCCAAAACACTCAGTAATGGGACAAAATAAAGCACCATTTTAAGGTTTCATAAATCATTGATACTCAAATTTATAGAAATCGTAATTCTTAAATCGTCACTTTACTTACTACATTTTTAACCATTTATGAGCAATGTTTTGTCTTTCTCCAAATTCCAATTGTAATTCTTTTCTTGACAATAAGCCCCTCATGCCACTTTTAGCGGCTTATGAGTTTATGGAGATTTCCAGAAAAGATACGGCTGAGTTTAATTTGATTGAAGCTTTTGCTCTGCATAAACAATGGGCGTTTGATTTGAACAAAGTCAAACGCTTTTTACAAGACCGTAAAAATACAATTGTTGTTACCTGCGAAAAACAGAAAATAGAATGGGTAAGCAAAGGTTTTTCTCGAATGACTGGCTATGATTCTGAAGAAGCGTTGGGACAATTTCCAAGATTTTTGCAGGGCCATGAAACCTCTCAAGAAGCTAAAATCAAGATTAGAAATAAAATAAGTCTGAGAGAAAAATATTCGGGAAAAATTATCAATTACCGAAAAAATGGGGAAAAATACCTTTGCAAAGTAGATATTCTTCCCATATTTGACCAACAAGATAATTTAGTAAACTTCATTGCTTTTGAACATGAAGTAGAGCAGTAGTTTTGATTTTATGAAACTCCACCAATCATTACACTGGTCATTGAAAGTGAACCTGCTTGTAATTGGTCATTAAAGAAACTCAAATTATCTTTTTTATCCTGCAAAGCCAATGTGTAAATAAGCGGATAATAATGGTCGGGCGTTGGAACTGCCAATTTTACGGCTTCTCCCAATTTTTCATAATCAAACAAAGCTTGATGATTGCCATCTAAGATATATTTCTTAAATAATCCATTGGCTTCTTTTGCCCAATCAAATCCAAAATTTGGTTCATTCATTTTGTCAAAAGCCACCATTCTAAGATTGTGAACCATATTGCCACTTCCCAAAATCAACACGCCTTTATCACGCAAGGCACTCAATTGTTTGGCTAAATCATAATGATACGAAGCTGGCTTATAATAGTCGATGCTCAGTTGAAGCACTGGAATATTAGCATCGGGGTACATTTGTTTCAGAACAGACCAAGCACCGTGGTCTAAGCCCCAGTCATGGTCAAGTCCAACATTGGTACTTTTGATAATATCCTTAATTTCTCCCGCCAATGGTGGACTTCCTTTAGCAGGGTAAGTCGATTCTGATAATTCTCTCGGAAAACCGCCGAAGTCATTGATTTTCTTAGGGGCTTCCATAGCCGTTACGTGCGTACCCCGAGTAAGCCAGTGTGCTGAAACCACCAAAACGGCTTTCGGAATGGGTAAACGCTTCCCTAAGTCTTCCCATGTTTTTGTAAAGCCGTTAGTTTCTATGGCGTTCATCGGAGAACCATGTCCCACAAAAAGAACAGGCATTCGTTGGGTCAAGGGTAAGCCCGCCGTAAACGAATTAAATTCTGCAATATTCATTGAATTAGCTGTTAAAGGCAACAGCGATAATGTTTTTAAAAAATCGGAACGTTTCATTAAGATATATCTTTGTCAAATCAGGAATACTTCCATTTTCAAAACGGAAATACGTTATAAATAATTCAAAATTCTCGGAAGCTGTCTAACCTTATATCAAGGATTTTAATAAAATTGGTGTATTTTCGTGTGTTTTCTGAATTCTTAAAATTTATATCAAAACCTCCGCCAAAGTACTGTTAAAATAGGCTAAATTCTTAATGAAGCCTG
>JAAFIU010000150.1 GCA_013298805.1 Cytophagales bacterium
TGGCAAAATCCACGTTTCGATAGTATTTTTACTAAGTATTCCCATTTTGTGATATTTTATGATTTAGCACCACAAAATTCTCACTTATTTGGGAATATTTTTCAAAAGTTTAAACAGCTTCATTATAAAAAAACCAATAAAATCATTTTTATTGGTTTTTTTATAATGAAAAATTGATGTTATTGAACAACAACTCTAATTAAAAAGGTAGTATATATATAGCCATTATCACTGTCAAATGTAATCTCAAGATTTTTACCTGTTAATTTCCCAGTACCTTTACATTTGGCTTTTGAACCATCTATTTGAGAGATGGTTTCGTCTATAACAAAAGTAGTAGCAGATGTTGCTTTGACGTTTGAAAACTTCCAATCTTCAGTGATTTTTGAAATCGAAAGTGTTGTTCTATCTATCTTCTTTAAGATTAGACCAGTAATAGGAGTTGAAGGGGATAGTGTATTTATCACTACATTTGCTTTATTATTTGAGTAGCCTCCTACTGCCCAATATTTCCCCGAATAGCTATTTGCAAATATTGCTGCATTATCAGGTACAGAAGTTACTTTTAGTGATTTTGTTATTTGATTTTGTCCACCTTTACCTTTAGCGGCCAAAGAAACAAGATACTCTTTGTTGTCATCAAAAGTAAAGGTTGGGTCTTGTTCCGTTGATGTATTGCCACCACCAAAATCCCATAAATAGGAGTCTGCACCAGATGATTTATTAGTAAAAACAAATTCACCTTTCGAGGTTTCTGTAAAATCAAAATCCGCAACGATAGGTTCATTTGACTTACAAGAAATAGTAAAAATCAAAAATGCAGTTAAAAGTAATTGTAGTATCTTTTTCATGTGGATTTCTAATTTTGAAATTTTAAATAATCTTACAAAGATAACATTATTGGAAGTTTTTATAGAGACAAACCGTCTAAAACTAAAAACGGAATAGGGACTTGGATAGTGTGATTTTAGGATAAAATATTTTCAACTCGTTTGCAAAAATATAAGGATATATTAAAGAAGGAGAAAAATAAAAAAGGACTTCTATAAAAAGAAGTCCTTTGTGATCCCGCTGGGATTCGAACCCAGGACCCATACATTAAAAGTGTATTGCTCTACCAACTGAGCTACGGAATCGTCAAACATTTGCACGAATGCTCAGTTTGTATATATAAAATGTGTCCTCTGACACGAAGGGAGTGTTACTAAGTAACCCTCGTGATCCCGCTGGGATTCGAACCCAGGACCCATACATTAAAAGTGTATTGCTCTACCAACTGAGCTACGGAATCAGTGCTTTTTTGAGAAAAACAGACTTTAAACTTCTTTTGTTTTTGTCATTTTGTTTTCCTTAATTGCGGTGCAAAACTACGATTTTATAAAACACCATGCAAGCATACTATCTAAAAAAAATCATATTTTTTTTTATTTTTACCTTTGTCTCTCTGCAACTCGCTAAAAGTCAGAGTGATGCCAGAACGTTACAAAAGGCAGATTCTTTGTATAAAACTGCAAATTTTACTGAAGCAGAGGCGATTTTTGAACAAAACTCCTCAAAACTAAAAAATCCTTCCAGTAATTTTTTTTTAAAATTAGCATCCATTAAAGAGAAAAAAGGGGACTTTTTGAATACACTTTACTATTTGAATAAGGCTTATGAACAAGAACCTTCTCAAAAAGTGTTGATGAAATTAAATGAAATAGGAAGTTTACACGAATTAAAAGGTTATGAATTGAATGATTTTAATTTCCTTATTTTGTTTTATAAACAATATTCTGGTTTTTTAATTGCCTTACTGATGATTTTGGGAATCTATATTTTCATTATACTGTTCATCAAAAAATACAAAAGCGAATATATTCCAATCAACCAAAAAATATTCTTGCTAATTTATTTATTGGGAGTTGGATTGCTTCTAAATCTACCCGATAAATATCACCAAGGTATTATCAATCACGATGAGGTTTTCTTGCGTACTGAGCCATCGGCAGGAGCTGAAATTGCTGGAAATATCAATAAAGGAAATAGGCTGAATGTGATTGGCGGAAATGATATTTGGAAAAGAGTTATCTGGAAAGATAAATTTTTATATCTCAAAGAGAGTGATATTTGGCTTGTTGAATAAATTTGAAGGAGTATCTTGCAATGTTTTGTGTGGAATGATGCTCTAAATATTATGAATAGATTTTTACAATTAAGGAGTTTAGCATTTTTGATGTTTTATCTTTTTGCATTATCAGGATGTATGCAAAATTTTAAATTCAGCGATAAGGCAATTGCTGAATATTATACAAATAAAGATTATCTCCCTTCCTTTGCTTTCTCCGATACTTTAGGCCATAAAATTCATTTTGCATTCTCGGATGATTCTTCAAAGCCATTACTTTTGTTGATTCACGGTGCTCCTGGGGCTTGGTTTGGTTATAAGGAGTTTTTTAAGGATAGCTTGTTGTTAAATAAATACCAAATTGTTGCTCCAGACCGTGCAGGGTATAATAAATCCTCTCAAATTGCCACTTCTGTTACTTTACAAGCCAATCTATTGCGTCCGTTGATAGGGAATGCCCAAAGGAGAGTTATTGTCTTAGGACGCTCGTATGGAGCTGCTATTGCTGCAAAATTAGCAATGGATTATCCCGATTTGGTCGATGAACTTATTTTAGTTGCCCCCGCCTGTGACCCTCAAAAAGAGAAGTTTTGGTGGTTTTCTAAGCCTGTTAATTCAAAGTTCGCTCGTTTTTTCTTGCCAAATTATGCGAATTGGGCGAGTGATGAGAAATTTGCTCATCGTGCGGAGTTAGAAAAGCTATTACCTGATTGGAAAAAAGTAAAATGCCCTGTAACAATTTTACAAGGCGGTAAGGATTGGATTATTGAGCCTTCAAATGGTGCGTTTGTGGATTCGGTTTTGAATACCAAAAGGCGTTTTATTTTTCTGCCCGAAAATGGTCACTTGATAACTGCTGAAAGATATGAGTTGATTCGTAAAATTTTATTAGAATTATAAGCAAATTTTGCTCAATTATTTGCTCAAATTTGAGATGTCAATAAATTCTTTGAACGATTTTCGATAAGTATCGCTAATCGGAATGAAAACCGAACCAATTTGAACTTTCTCTTTTTCGATGGCATCAATTGCCTCAAATGCCACAATAAAAGAGTTGTGAATACGAATAAATTTATTTTCGGGCAATTCCTCTTCTAATATTTTTAGACGCTGTAAGGTTACTACTTTTTGTGTCCGAGTATGAATCGTTACGTAGTCTTTTAAGCCCTCAACGTACAGAATATCACTGAGTTTAATTTTTACCAATTTTGTGCCATCTTTCACAAAAATGAATGGCTGAATATTGTCGGTGGTATTGATGTTTTTCTCTTGAATAACCGTTGTATTTTGCATATTGCTCAACCGAGCATGGGCTTTTTCAACAGCTTTCAAAAAACGTTCAAAGGTGATGGGTTTTAATAAATAATCCATTACATCGTGTTCGTAACCTTCCAAAGCATACTCAGAATATGCCGTTGTTAGAATCACTAATGGCTTTTTTTGCAAGATTTTTAGTAGCGTAATACCCGTAATTTCGGGCATTTGAACATCTAAAAATAATATGTCAACGTGATTTTCTCTTAAAAAATCAATGGCTTCTAAAGGGTTTGAACAAGCTTGAAGTAAATTCAAATATGGAATTTTTTCGACATAAGCCGTCATTAGATTACGTGCTAATGGTTCATCTTCAACGATTAAGCAATTAATTTTCATATCAAATTTAAGTTTAATGTAACGGAATAACTGTTTTGATTATCTTCCACTTTTAGGGTGTAATTTTCTGGATAACTTAAATCCAATCGGCGTTGTAAGTTTTGTAGCCCAATGCCAGATTTTTCTTCGTTGTTGGTATTCTTTGGTATTTTTGAATTTTCAACTTTGTAAACACAATTTGCCCCTTCAAATTTAATTGAAATATTTACCCAAGCTTCTTTAGCGTTGTTACTCACTCCGTGTTTGAACGCATTTTCAAGAAAGGCTATAAAAATTAGAGGAACAATATTGTACCTATCGGTATTTCCCTGGACTTCAAATAGAATGGGAATTTGATTGTTTAGCCTCAATTTCTCCAAACTAATATAGTTTTCCATATACTCAATCTCCTTAGAAACAGGCACTTTGGCATGATTGGAGTCATAAATCATATAACGCATCATTTGCGATAATTTTGCAATGACCTCTGTTGTATTAGGGGAATTTGTAAATGCCAAATAATACAAATTATTGAGCGTATTAAACAAAAAATGAGGATTGATTTGTGCTTTTAAAAAGCGTAATTCTGCCGTTAATTTTTCATTTTCAATTTCTTTTCTTTTTGCTTCCAATTCAAACCAATTTTCCGCAAATTTCAACATTCCAACAAATATTACGATAAATAAAGAACTCAAATACGTTTGTACTACAAATTTGGTACTGTATAAAAAACCATGACGACCGTTATCAAAGTCACTATATATAAAACGTTTGATATGAATTAAGGCTATTATCAAAACCACAAATGGAATGATGTATTCTAAAAAATACCGTCCCAAATTTTTATTCTTGAGAAATCGTGGCAGAAAATAAAAATAGTTGAGGTAACTCGCCAAAACCATGATTCCTACTTGGACAGTTGCGTCAGCAAATGCTTTACCATAATCAGGTTCTTCTCCATGACGTGAGAAGGTGATTTGGTAGAAAAAAAACGAGAAATATACACACCAAAAAGCAAGGTGAAGTAATATAACTCGGTATCGTTGAATGAATAATTGCATAATGTTTCTTGAAATAATGTTTCAAAGGACAGAATAATTTTACAGAAAATCACACACTATTATCTTGTATTGACCCATTTGAAGCTACTTTTCTACTGATTGACCATTTTTTTAGATAGCTCAGTGAATTTATTCGGCAAGTCGGTAATTTGTCATTTTTAGCTGAACTGTCGAATAGTATTGCTGAACAGTATAAAACAGAAATGAATATCATTTTTTATGATTTGTTTTGTAGCAGATAAAAAAAATAGAACGTTTAAAATAATTATAATTATGAAAAAGCTAAGCTTTATTTTCGCTTTAATAATACTGTCGAGTGCTTTTGTGAATGCTCAATTTGGCCCACCTCCAGGCGGAGGCGGTGATGGGAACGGACGTAGCCGTCAGGCTAATCAACCAGCTATGCCAAGTTTTGAGAGTACTGCTCCGAAAGGTAATTCAAAAATTACGGGTTATGTCGTTGATTCTGCTTTAACGGGTGCGGTAGAATTTGCCAACGTTTCGTTAATTAATAAAACGACCAATAAGCCTATTGACGGAACGATTGCAGATGAAAAAGGCAAGTTTTCATTGACAAAAATAGCAGCGGGCGAATATAAATTACTCATTACTTTTATTGGTTACGACAATAAAGTGTTTGAAAATCTTAAAATTGAAAAAGGAAAAGATGTTGAATTGGGCGTAATTAAATTGAGTCCAAGTTCAAAAATGCTTGAAGGCGTGACCGTTTCGAGTGAGAAATCAATGATTGAGGAGAAAGTTGACCGTTTGGTTTATAATGCCGAAAAAGATTTGTCGTCTCGTGGAGGTGATGCGGCTGATGTTTTGAAGAAAGTTCCGATGTTATCAGTTGACTTAGATGGTAATGTTTCACTCAGAGGAACAACCAATATTAAGGTTTTGATTAACAACAAACCATCAACCATTGTAGCGAGTAGTATTGCGGATGCTCTTAAAATGATTCCTGCCGATTTAATCCAGAAAGTAGAGGTAATTACATCACCATCGGCAAAATATGATGCAGAAGGTGCAGCGGGGATTATTAATATTATTACGAAGAAATCAACGATTGAAGGTTTTTCTTTAAATATCGACTCAGGACTTGGTTTGAGAGGCTCGAACTTAGGTTTGAACGGAAGTTATCGTTCGGGTAAATTAGGCGTTACCTTGGGAGGGTTTGGACGTGCATTTTATAATAAAGCATCAACAACTTTAGACCAATCTACTATTCAAAACGGAAATACTGTTTTAACCAAACAATCTGCTGATGCCAAAGATAATGGTTTGTTTGGACGTTATAATTTAGGTTTTGATTATGAAATTTCTAAAAAACAATCATTAGCGGCTTCAATCAATTTTGGTACTCGTAATTTCACACGTGGGCAAGACTATATTACTGATTTGTTTGTGAATAATAATTTGAGTTCAACGTCTTTCCGTAATGTGACCAGTAAGGATAATTCAAATTCAATTGATGTTAATTTAGACTACGTTCGTACTTTCAAACCCCAACAAGAATGGTCGGTTTCTACGATGTATAGCCAAAATAACCTAACTAATAATTTTGATGCAGATTTGTTGAACAATGCTAAAGATTTGGTGAGTCGTCAAAGAAACTTAAATGGAAATATTAACCGTGAATTTACTGTTCAGACAGATTACACAACACCAGTTAAAACTAATCAATTGTTTGAATTTGGCGTAAAAAGTATATTTCGTAAAGTTGATAGCGATTATCAATACCTTTTTGCTGGAAGTACGGGAGGTTTTGCAAGCGATGCCAAGAATCCTTCAGGATTGTTAAAATACTCGCAAAATATTTCATCGGGTTATTTATCTTATACTTATTCAACGAAAAATAAATATACCTTCAAAGTGGGTACTCGCTACGAATACACAAGCATTGAAGCGAACGACCAAAAAAGTAGTATTGCCATTCCGTCTTACGGAAATTTAGTTCCGAGCATCAATATTTCAAAAAGTCTTGGTGGTACATCAACGCTAAAATTGGCGTATAATAATCGTATTACTCGTCCAGGGCTACAACAATTGAATCCTAATTTTAATGCTGCCAATCCACAAAATATCACCGTTGGTAATCCGAGTTTAAAGCCTGAAATTACCAATAATGTTGAATTAAGTTTAAGTACAAACATCAATAAAACGTATTTGAATATTGCCTTTTTCGGAAGACAAACAAACAACTCAATACTTCGTATAAGTGCGCCATCGGATACTTTAGCGGGGGCAATTGTAACAACTTTTCAAAACGTTGGTAAGCAACAAACTTTAGGAACAAATATTTTTGGGAATGTATTCCTAACGTCAAAATGGACTGTAAACGGAGGTATTGACTTGATGTACAATTACTTAGACGGACAAGTTTTGGATGCAACTGGAAAATTAACTTCTATAAATAACTCAGGTGTAACTATAGGCGGACGTTTGATGACACAGGTAACATTACCAAAAGGTTGGGGTATTCAAGGGTTTGGTGGATACAGAGGAAATCAAGTTCAGCTACAAGGTATGCAAGGCGGTTCTGGAATGTATTCTTTAGGTTTCAAGAAAGATTTGGCTAACAAAAAAGGCAGTTTTGGTTTAGCAGTAGAAAATATCTTTGGCGGAATGAAAATGACTTCCACCTTAAATTCAGCACAATTTAACCAAGTAAGCGTTAATAATATTTATAACCAAAATATCAAATTGACTTTAAACCTCAAAATTGGTAACATGAAATTTGTTGAGCAAAAGAAAACAAAAGGTGTTAAAAATGACGACGTGAAAGGTGGAGGAGAAACGAATAATTAGGAATTACGATTTTGGATTTATCCTAAAAAAGCAGAATGGACTCAGGGCAAACGCATGAGATTACTTTTATTTGGTTCAAGAAAAAATAGCTTGATTGGAAACCTTTATAAAATGGAAATTTGACTACTTTGTATCGTCATTAAAAACTTTCCTCCAAATAATATTTGGAAATCTTTACCAAAAAGAGATAAATTATCTCTCATGCGTTTGCCCTGGAATGGACTCCCATTCTGCTTTTTTTAGGATACATTGACTAATTTAAGTAATTTATCTGCTTAATGCTGGCAGGGTTGAAACTGGAATTATCTCAATTTTGGAACTTTTAATGAAATTATCAAACCCAATTACCAGAAAACTTTTGAAAAATTACCTATTTCTTCAAATCATTACTTTTCAGTTGTTGAACTGCCATAATTTGCTTCATTGTTTTTTCCATTCCTTCGGTAGAACCGTCCAAGAAAATAACGTTTCCTTCGCCTTGTTCCGCAAAATGTTTAACGGCTTCTGTCCACATTGAGAATAAAATTAATGAAGAATCTAAATTGGCATCTGCCATAACTTTTGCTGATTCTGCCATACCCTTAGCCACCTCTTCACGGAATAGAGCAACGCCTTGTCCACGCAATTGAGACGCAATTTTTTCTGCTTCTGCCGAAATTCTAATGGCATTTCCTTCTGCTTCGGCAGCTTTTGTTTTGGTAATTAACAAAGCCTGACCTTCATTTTCAGCCGCTGCTTTTAAGTTGTTTGATGCTACTACTTGAGCCATTGAACGCATGATAGATTCATCAAAAGCAATGTCATTCAACTGTAAATCAATTAAATGATAACCCCATTGTTCAAGGGTTTCGTCTAATTCTAATTTGACATTTTGAACAATTTCACCTCTCAACAAAAGCACTTCTGCTTGTTTTTTGGTTGCCACAAATGCCCTAATTGTACCTTCAACCGTGCGAATGAGTGCTTGCATAAAAGAGCGTTCATCCATGTATTTGAAAGCCACATTTTTAATCGTGTTTTCGTCCTGATTTACCACAGCATACACCAACATTGCTTTGAAATTTACATTAGCTTGGTCGGCAGTAATGGCTTGAAAATCAAGTTCCATTGAGCGGTTTTGAATAGAAATTCGCTTAAAAATAAATTCAATAAAGGGAATTTTGAAATTTAACCCTGGAGTCATAATCCGTTGGTATTTCCCAAAAATCGTAATCACCGCTACCGTGCCTTGATTGACGACGACAATGGATAGAAAAACCACCACTGCTGCTAAGATGAAAAAGAATAGTAAAAAGCTCATTTGTTAAATTGTTTAAGGATGAAAATTAAAACAGCACCAAAGTACATAAAACTTTGATGCTGTTGGTTAGATTGGGATGAATTGCCGAAAATATTTTTTAAACGGTA
This sequence comes from Cytophagales bacterium, assembly GCA_013298805.1. Lineage (GTDB taxonomy): Bacteria > Bacteroidota > Bacteroidia > Cytophagales > Spirosomataceae > Arcicella. Next base: position 9,019 of record JAAFIU010000150.1, read on the forward strand.
TGTAATTCGATGTTTCTGCATCGACAAAAGTGTTTGTTTTTCCAATGAGGAAGCATTGTTTACATCATTTTTATTGAACCCATACCGCCGTCAACGCCTAAAATTTGTCCCGTTATCCAAGTTGATTCATCCGAAAGTAAAAAACTTGTGATATTGGCAATATCCTCAGAAGTGCCAAAACGACCAATGGGGTGACGTTTATTAGAAGCCTCTTTTTTCTCATCAGTTGATAAAAGGTTTTTGGCTAAAGGGGTGTCCGTCAAAGAAGGAGCAATACAATTTACTCTTATTTTTGTGAGAGCTAATTCTGCCGCCAAAGATACTGTTAAGCCTTCAATTGCTCCTTTTGAAGCCGCTACGGAAGCATGAAAACCCATACCAATTTTTACGGCAACTGTACTGTATAATACTACGGAAGCACTTGTTGATTTTTTTAATTTTGGCAAAACCGCTTGAATCACCGAAATTGCCCCAAGAACGTTGACTTGAAAATCATTTTTAAAATCATCCTGACTCAAACGGTGAAATGGTTTTAAATTAATTGTTCCAGGACAATAAACCACGCCATCCAAAGTTTCGGGAAGGGATGCGAATACACTTGCATCAGCATTTTGAGCATCCCAATTTAAATGTACTATTCCTGCTAAATCAGGTTGATTTCTTGAAGCTGAATAAACTTGATAACCTTTTGATAAAAGCGTTTTGGCTGTTGCATAGCCAATACCAGAACTCGCCCCAACAATTAATATATTTTTTGACATGATTTGATTTTTAATGTGAACAAAAAAGCATCTAAGTTTCTAACTCAGATGCTTTTTAAATGTTTTGGGAATGGGTAATTGTTTTTTCTAACGTTTTTGGGCTTGGCGAAGGTTGGGTTTAGAAAGTACCAAAGTTCAAATTTAGTACAAAAGCTAATCGAAGGTACAAATGTTCAGCATAGCTCTAAAGCCCCACTTTTGCCAAACCCATGTTGAACAAAATCTGCGGTAGCTTCTCGTTATTCAAACATTTATGCTAAATATTTCCTACATTTAACAATTCAATATTAAACGATAATTGTACCATGACAAAAAAAAAGCCGACCAAATAGGTCAGCATACGCTTTTTGTTCATGTGAGTAAATAAGTTATTGGATTTAGTGACCAAATCCAAAAGTTAAAAGTAAATCTATCTATTTCGGGTAGAACTCATAGTACTTTTCTGAATTATTCACGTCTTTTGGCAGCGATGGCACTGCACTTCAAATTACACGTCCGTCAGAGAAAAATTGCAAAAGACCGTTATGTTTCTTTACGTCAACATCTTATTTGAGGATTGAAACATTGAACCTGTTTAAACTTTCCCTTACGACTGAAATAAAGTCTTTTAGAATCTGTACTTCCGTAATTTATTTACCGTAGCTCTGCTATGCAGTTCCACTGGGGCTTCAAATTTCAAAATTACAGCTTCGAAAATACAGTCATTTACAGCCAGAAACGGAAAGTTTAAACAGGTTCATTATATTCAACCCGAAAGACCCAAGTAATGGCTCTTCAATTTTCATGCTTTCATGGTTTGGCTTTCAGAAAGCACGAAACCTTTGCTGTTGTGTGCAGTTATTTGCTTCCTTGACCAACATCATATTCTTTTATTTAAATGTAGTTTCAATATGTTCGCCAAAATAGGCAGTTAACAAAATAAAAGCACTTTTACTATTGTTATAAGGTTTCCCGACCTAAACAACTTGTAAAAGTGCAAATAATTACCGAACTATTAAACGTACTGTCTGG
>JAAFIU010000394.1 GCA_013298805.1 Cytophagales bacterium
AAATCATTGCAAAAGACCGTTTTCGCTATAACGCCACCGTTTACCCAACTCAATACGCCGTACCCCGCAACGGCGTACATTAAGGGCTTTTTGAATACTAAAAATATTTCCTGTTTCCACGCTGATTTGGGCATTGAGGTCATTTTAGCCTTGTTTTCTAAGCAAGGTTTAACAGATTTATTTGCTTTTATCGAGCAGAATTCTAATGAATTATCCGAAAATGCTCAACGAATTATTATCCTTCAAGATGATTATATTCATTCAATTGAGGCGGTGATGTTGTTTTTACAAGGCAAAAATTCAACGCTTTCGCACGTCATTTGTCAGGAAAGTTTTTTGCCCGAGGCTTCTCGTTTTGTTCAATTGGAAGAAGATTTGGATTGGGCTTTTGGCTCGATGGGAATGCAGGACAAAGCCAAACATTTAGCCACACTTTATCTCGAAGACCTTTCTGATTTAATCATGGAATGTGTCGATGCTCATTTTGGATTTAGTCGCTATGCGGAGCGTTTGGGGCGTTCTGCCAATAGTTTTGATGAATTGTACGGTGCTTTGCAACAGGATTTTACCTACATCGACAATCTATTAATGAAGATTTTGGCGAAAAAAATGATGGTAGTTGAGCCAAAATTAGTCTTAATTTCTGTGCCTTTCCCTGGGAATTTATACAGTGCTTTTCGGATTGGGCAATGGATTAAAAAGCATTATCCAAATACTAAAGTTGCTATGGGCGGAGGTTTTGCTAATACTGAATTACGTTCCCTTTCCGACGCTCGTGTTTTCGAGTTTTTCGATTTTATCACGCTCGACGATGGCGAAGCCCCGATTGAAAATTTACTGGATTATATTGAAGAAAAACGTCCATTGGAGCAATTAAAGAGAGCTTTTGTATTGATTGACGGTTCTGTAAAATACATCAATAATAGCACGACAAAAGACTATAAGCAGTCGGAAGTAGGTACACCTGATTATTCTGATTTGCTCTTGGATAAGTATATTTCGGTGATTGAAATTGTCAATCCGATGCACCGAATGTGGAGCGATGGACGTTGGAATAAACTCACAATGGCACACGGTTGTTACTGGGGAAAATGTACGTTTTGCGATATTTCTTTAGATTATATCAAAATTTATGAGCCTGTAACTGCCAAATTATTGTGTGACAGAATGGAAGAAATGATTGCCCAAACGGGTGAAAATGGCTTTCATTTTGTGGACGAAGCAGCACCGCCCGCCCTCATGCGGGCCTTGGCTTTGGAGATTATTCGTAGAAAATTATCGGTAACATGGTGGACAAATATTCGTTTTGAAAAAAGTTTTAGCCACGATTTATGTCAATTGTTGAAAGCCTCTGGTTGCATTGCGGTTTCTGGTGGTTTAGAAGTAGCTTCTGACCGTTTGTTAGACTTAATTCAGAAGGGCGTAACCGTTGCCCAAGTTGCCCAAGTGACTCGCAATTTTACCGAAGCGGGTATTATGGTTCATGCGTATTTGATGTATGGTTTTCCAACGCAAACCGCCCAAGAAACGGTTGATTCGTTGGAAATGGTGCGACAAATGTTTGAATTGGGTATTCTTCAATCAGGGTTTTGGCATCAATTTGCCATGACCGCTCACAGTCCCGTTGGGATGTATCCAGAACAATTTTCGGTGAAAAAAGATAGTAATTCAGTGGGTACTTTTGCCAATAACGACCTTGTTTTTTCTGATCCGAAAGGCACCGACCACGATACTTTTAGCTACGGTTTAAAGAAATCTTTGCTCAATTATATGCACGGAATTGGTTTTGATTCGCCTTTACAAGATTGGTTTGAGTTTAAAATTCCAAGAACTAAAATTCAGAAAAATTACATTGAAAATGCCCTTTCGGAAGACGATGATTTTATGGTAAAACCAAGTTCTAAAATCGTTTGGTTAGGTAAAAAACCTGCTATTGAAATCTCAAATGCCAAGAAAGGAGAAATTGTTACGTTGACTTTTCACGATAAAAAAGAAACTTTTTCAATCAAAGTAAATAAAGTTTATGGAGATTGGCTTATTGAGATTTTAAACTTGATTTCTACCAAGAACGCTAAAGTTTATACGTTCCAAGAGGTGAAAAAGCATTTTGAAACTTTTGGTTTGGAAGATTTTGAACTTTTTTGGTACAATAAATCAGTGAATACTTTACGAGATTATGGTTTGTTGGTTTTGTAGCGTTTCAAAAACATGAAGGAGCAGTACACAAATTCACCGAATAAAGATTATTTTAGGGCATTGATTTACCTAATATCAAAACATGATGAATAAATACTGCTTTTTACTGTTGTTTTTTGCCCTTTTTACCCAAAATCTTACTGCCCAACAACCCAATCCAAACTTACTAAATCACCGTTGGAAAGCAGATTGGATTGCTCCTCAAAATGTCAATTTAAAAGATTTTGGCGTTTATCATTTCCGTAAAAGCTTCGACCTTACTCAAAAACCTTCTCAATTTATCATCAATGTTTCGGGTGATAACCGTTATCGGGTTTTGGTCAATGGAAATTATATCGGAGCTGGCCCTGCTCGGAGCGACTTAATGCACTGGAACTATGAAACTTATGATATTGCCCAATATTTACAACAAGGCAAAAATACCATTGCTGCCGTAGTTTGGAATTTTGGCGATTATATGCCCGTTGCTCAAATGAGTAATAAAACTGGTTTTATCGTTCAGGGAAATACTGCTCTTGAAGAAGTGGTCAATACCAATAAATCTTGGAAAGTAACTCAAAATAAATCCTATAAACCTATTCCAGTAGATTGGACAACTTTACAAGCCTATATCGTGGTTGGTTGTGGTGAAGATGTTGATGCTTCCAAATATCCTTTTGGTTGGGAGAAAACTGATTTTGATGATAAAACTTGGGAAAATGCCAAGTCGCTCGAAGCGGGTTATGCTCCAGGTTCGGGGTCGGGAGCGGGTTGGTATTTAGTGCCAAGAACAATTCCGCAAATGGAGGAGATTTATCAACCCATGAAAGAAATTCGCCGTTTTTCCAACATTGCCGATGCGAATATGACCGATAAATGGTTGAAAGGAACGGGCACTCTGACAATTCCTGCAAATACCAAAACCTCCATTTTGGTTGACCAAAACTTTGAAACCGTTGCGTATCCAGAAATGACCGTTTCGGGTGGAAAAGGGTCATCTATTCAGTTTAAATATGCGGAAGCTTTGTTCGATGATAAACGCCAGAAAGGAAATAGAAATGACATTTCGGGAAGAAAAATGATTGGAAATACTGACATTTTTAGACCCGATGGAGCGGTAAAAATAACTTTTAGACCGCTTTGGTTTAGAACTTTCAGATACATTGAATTGGAAATTGAAACGAAAACTG
>JAAFIU010000144.1 GCA_013298805.1 Cytophagales bacterium
AAACTTAAAAGTCCATCCTTTTCAAAATCTTCTAATTTTTTGAATAAAATATCATTTTCTTCCTCGGTAAAATCATTCTCTTGCCAAGTTGTTGTGAATTGACACATAATATCTAAAATTTGCTGACGAACCACCAAATCCTCCTCAGTGAGAATATGCCCTTTCAAGAGTGGTAAAGTGTCATTTTCAAGCATTTTTATATATTCATCAATATCTTTGACATTTTGAGAAAAACCTGTCCAAGAATCACTTATTGAGGAAACGCCCAAACCTAACAAAACTTTAGTTTGAGTGGTTGTATAACCCATAAAATTCCGATTAAGCGTCTGATTCTGCATGGCTTTATACATTGAATCATTCGCCAATGCAAAATGGTCCATCCCGATTTCGGCGTATCCGTTTTGCTCAAATAAATCTCTTCCTATTTCGTATAACTGACGCTTTAATTCAGCAGAAGGCAAATCTCCATCTTTAAATCCACGCTGTCCATTTCCTTTCAACCACGGCACATGAGCATACGAATAAAATGCCAAACGATCAGGTTTCAGAGCTAACGTTTTATGAATAGTATCAATCATGGAAGCAGTTGTTTGGAAGGGCAAACCAAAAACTAAATCGTGACTAACCGACTCATAACCAATCTGTTTACTCCATTCAGTTACACGTTGTACACTTTCTAAAGACTGAATTCTATGGATTGCTTTTTGAACGATTGGGTCATAATCTTGTACCCCAAAACTAACCCTTTTGAAACCCAAATTATATAAAATCTGAAGGTGTTCAAAAGACGTATTTCCTGGATGTCCTTCAAAACTAAACTCTATTTCATCATGCAAAATAGCAAAGTCTAAAATTCCTTCAATCAGCATTTTAAGCATTTCGGGCTTAAAAAAACTGGGAGTTCCTCCACCTAAATGTATTTCTGAGATTCGTGGCTTATCAGAAAAATGGTTTAAATACAATTGCCATTCCTTTAATACCGCTTGAATGTAGGGTTTTTCTACTTCGTGATTTTTAGTAATTCGTTTGTTGCAACCACAAAAAGTACAAAGACTTTCACAATAAGGCAAATGAATGTACAAGCTTATTCCTGTGGAATGGTTACTGGCTTGAAAAGTTGAATTTAATGAGGATAACCAAGCAGTTTCATTGTATGTATCTAACTGCCAATATGGTACCGTTGGATAACTGGTATAGCGTGGACCTGCCACGTTATATTTGGAAATGAGTGGATTCATATTAGGGGATGTATGTATCCCCAAATTTAAGACCAAGAATACTTGATAATGATGATTTTTATCAGTCTGAAATCTGACAATTTTGGCAAAAAAAGAAGCTTCCCAATGGGAAGCCCTTTTTCTATAATCCTTACTTTGTTTTTTTTTATTTGGAGTCAACCATTAATGTTATTCCTAAAACTTTCTAACCAAGACTATTTAGGCTTTGCATTATTCTTATTAATTAATCAATAAAAAACAAGAACAATCTGATAATCAAGCATATAAGATTACAAATCATTATTTATTCAGACAAATAAATAATGATTTTTTTTAGATAAAACATTTCGTCATTGTGTAAATTTGATAAATCTAATTTTTCTTAATTTTTTTCGGGATAAAAAAAAATTAATTTTATGGTACGATTTTAACAAAAAAAATAGGTTTCATTCATGATTAACCATTTTTTTATTTCTTAAACTAATATTGAAGCCCATCATATCCAATGACTCATACCGTCCAAGCTAAGGAAACACTTTACAGCATTGCCAAAAAATACAGCACAAATGTTGAGCAATTAATTAAAATTAATGGACTAAACTCTAATAATTTATTTATTGGACAAGTGATAAAAATTGATTTACCATCACCAATCAGTCCAACCCCTACACCCACCCCTACGAACGTTACCGTTTTTAGTCAAAGAAATGTGTTTCAAGTAAAGAAGGAAAATAAAGGCACGTACAATAATTATATTTTGAGTTATCCCACTCCTACGGGTACTGCCAGCACAGGCATAATGCGAGATAATTATCCCTCCACCAATTTAGCTAATCCCAAAGGAGTCAGTTATGCGGGGTTATCTCTTTTTCAAACTAATATTTCATTCTTTTCAGATTTATGTCAACAATCATTTTATATTGATTTGCTTCATTACATTGCCAAAAATGAAGGCTGTTTTGATGCCGTGAATAGTTATGACAAAGCAATTTTCTCATTCGGGTTTATCCAGTTTACAGGAGCTTTGGCAAGTGGCTCTATGCTGACACGAGTTTTGCAGAGGTTCAAAAATCGTGATGAATATGCTTTTAATGAGTGTTTTGGAAAATACGGTATGAATGTTCAAAATTATAAAGTACCGCTCTTTCAGGTGGAAACAACTTCGGGAATTAAAGAAGGCGATATTGCTTTTTTAGAAGTTGCCAATGATTTACATTTGACGACCGCTTTTATTGCCAGCGGTTTCAGACGAAGTATGATTAGGTCGCAAGTAGAAATTGCCTTGGAAGAATACGTTTTAAAAGCCCTATCCCCTACCCAAATGATTGTAATTAATGGCGTAAATATTGCTCTTAATCAAATACTGCGGACGCAAGGAGGCTTTGCTTTAAGAGTAGATTTATGTGTAAATCGTGGATTAGGAGGTTCATTAATTGTGCTGAAGAAAGCCATAGAACAGGTTGTAGCAGAGTCAGGAATTAGTGATTTATCCAAAATTAATGAAAAAAGAGTTGTTGAAGTAGTTGCTCAAAATGATGTTGAAGCATGGAAAAAACAAAGAGTTTTGAAAATTTTAAATAGTGGATTTAGCTTTGTGAAGTAAAATTTTGGATTCATTATATCACCACAAATGGGAAAAAAATATTAGCAAATTGGCGAAAAATCACCGCCAATACCAACCACTATGCGAAATATTATTCTTAAAACAGTCATTAATAAATCACTAAGAATTACAGGGCATTCTAAAGGTTTAGTGATGCTTTATTATTGTCCAACGAATGAATTTATCATTCGGGCTATTTCAGTAGTAATCCAATATTCTTTTCTAAAGGTATTCAAGAAAACGCAAGCCAAAACACTGAAAACTAATTGAGTACACCACAACGATTCAGGAAAGCGGCAACTTCTTTAGCCGTACCAAAAGTATAGTATTCGCCAAAATAATCCTTTGCTTTATTAATAATTTCCTTGTTATAAAACTTCAAGGTGGAAGTTGTCACATCGGTTACTTTGGCAAATTCTTCCAAAGATTTACTATCCTTGTCACTGGCATAGGCTTGTAGAATAATCATTTCCTTGGGTGAAAATGGTGAATTTTCCCATATAAATGCTCTATTGATGAAGGTATTATATTTATCAACCAATTCAAGTGGAATATCCGTAAAGCGTGGTTCTGGCGCTTCATTATTAAACCCTTTTTTGATAACGGTAAACTCCGAAAGATACTGCAACAATTTGCCATCATCCGTAAATTGAAAAGGCGAAATTGTTCTTTTTACAAGCATTAGTTCCCCTTGGGAGTTTTTGAATGGTAGTTGAACAATAAATTTGGGTTTCAGAAAAGAAAGAAGCGTTTTTGCTTCAATATTAAACTCAAATATTTTCCTCCACATCAACGACATTAATTGTAAAATTCCAGACGACGGAATAGCTTGAACGTATTGAATCATATCAAAAGTTTCGGAATGATAGCCAATTTCTTCTAAGCCTTTTGCATAGACAATACTAAAATCAGATACATTTACAATAAAGAAAAACTGTTCGTATCTCAGACCAGTTGTGAGTTTCAATAATTCATCTTGTTGTTCTTTTTCAGTGACCGAAAGATATTCATTTTTATTTTCTAAAAACTGTCTTTGGGTAAACTCTTTCAAACTTTTCAATTCTTCAAGTTGCGTTTTTTTTACTTTCATAAGGAATTTTTGGCTAATAAAAATTATTACCTCTCTAAGAGAGGTAATAATTTGATTTTTAAAGTTACAAATTTGTACAAGATTTTTATTCAAAACAGATTAAAAATTATCAATTAAATAATCGCTATTAAACTTAAAATTTATGAATTCTTCAATATTTCCAGTTGTCTTCGTGAAGAATAATCAATTGTTATTGTATAAAGAAAAAACTAAAATTTCAATTTCAGACATTGTATTATTAGAAGCTCAAAAAAACTATACGTGTTTGTATCTATCCAATGGGAAAAAACTCGTTGTACCCAAAACACTTAAACTTTTTGAAGATTTATTGAGCAATCATCTTTTTTTTAGGATTCACAGAACTTTTTTAATCAATTACGCTCACTTAAAAAAGTATAATTCAGATTTAGGCGAGGTGTTTTTAACTGGAAATTTCACAGCATTTACCTCACGCAGAAAAAAATTAGACTTTGAAGTACAAATGAATTGTTTATCATAATTGAAAAATATTAAGTAAGTAGTTCTCATTCACAATACATTAGTTTGCATCAATTACATTAATTGAGTTCACCTACATCTTAATTTTTAATAGTTCTGACGCATTAAAACAAAAAAAACGATGTCTGATCAACATCGTTTTTTTCTAAATTTTTACTTTTTTTATTGTTATTCCTTCCTCCAATTCAGATTTTATTTTCTGAGTATCTTTAAAATTGAACACCTGTCCATCTTTTCTAACGTTTTCGAGCAATTCAAAATCAAGTTCCTGAATTAACCAACCTTTATTCTGAGGTTTTTCAATTGACACAATTCCTTCTTGAGGTAAATTTTTATCGGGACTTGCATAAATAGCCGTATAACCGAAATTTATATCCACCGCTGGCGACCATTCTGCATTCTTAATGATTTGAGAAACAGCTACATAACACTGATTTTCCAAAGCTCTTGCCCTCGCTCCTACGTGTACACGTGTTGACCCTCTGATTGTTTCGGTACAACTCGGGGCTAAAATTAAGTTCGCTCCGTTTGCACAAAGCACCTGAGAACCAATCGGGAATTCTACGTCATAGCAAATCTGTATTCCAAAACTTCCCCAGGAGGCTGCAAAAACAGATAAAACTTTTGGAGCAGAAGCAATTCCCCATTCTTCATTTTCAAAGCGAGTCATGAAAAATTTATCTTGAAAACCAACTAATCCATTTTTTGAAAAGACAAATACTCGGTTATAGATTTTATCATCTTCCAAAACTGGAAAACTTGGAGCTACAATGATTACCTCAAATTGCTTGGCTAATTTGGCGTAAGTTTCGCAAAAAACTTCTTTCAACGAATCCATTTCCAAAACTTGATTCTGTAAATCTTGCCTGATTTCTTCACTAAAAAGGCTCGTCAATTCCATCGAGCCGTATTCTGGAAAAAGTAGAAGTTCAGCTTTTTGTTCAGCCGCAGATTTTACCCAATTTTCAGTATGTTTCTGCCAATCAGCTAAACTTTGATGAAAATTGATTGGATATTGAGCCGTTGCGATGATTACTTTCATAATTTTAAAATATTTTTCACCCAATAAACCATCGGTTTTATGGTCGATTCTTTCTCATTAATATCCAACCAATCGAATTGGCTTTGCAGATTTTCATCTTTTTTGTAACCTCTTTTCGTCCAAAAAATATCATGTGGCTGATAATTTGCGGGTTTTAAAGGATGATTTTCTGGACGAACAACAGAACAAAAACACGTCTTTTCAAATGTTCCAAAACTACGAGCATGATTTTCTCTTTCTTCAAAAAAAAGATTTCCGATGCCCAAACCTCGGTATTGTGACAACAAAATGCTCTCGCCGAAATAAAAAACGGTTTCAATATTTATTCCTGCCTTGATAAATGGCTCTTGGACATCGGCGGTTTCATCAGATAACGGAATACACGTCGTCGCTCCTACCATTTTATCATCATCCCAAACGGTAAACAAAAATGACCGTTCCGCATTGATGTAAGTTTGGAGATATTCTTGCTCATAAACAATTGAACCCTCATATAAGTAAGGATAATCTTTGAAAACGATAATCCGTAATTGTGCTAAATCTAAAATCACGGTTTCTATTTCTTTGCCTTTGAACGTTTTGTAAGTTAACATCTAATGAATTATGATTACAGGAATTTGCAGTCTGACTATCGTCTGACATAGTAAAATTGGTCAGACGATAGTCAGACCATTCGTCGTTAACCTAAATATTTTTTTCTAATGCTTCTTAGAAACCAACTCAATCCAAAGTGGAAGGTTATAATACGTAGTAACACGGGAGATTTTTCCATCGATAATTCCCAAGAAAGCGGCAGCAGGAAGAACATAAGGTTGATTATGAGCGGGAGGCAAATCTTCGTCAGCTTTTTTATAAATACCATTCACTATAAATTCAGTGCCAACTCTTTGGTCGGAAGGTTCGGTAAAAAATACCATATCGCTCAAGTTTTCATCGTAGCATTCATCCATTTTTTGTAAAAACTTAGTAAAGTTTTCAATTCCGAAACGAACATCACCTTGATTACTCTCATGACGGACTTCTGGATGAAGTAATGAAAGCATTCCTGCCCAGTTTTTCTGGTTAAAATATTGGTAATATTGCTGCACTAATGCTAATGAAGTCATTTAATCGTTTATTTAAAGATTTTACATTTTATTGACAAAAATAAGAATAATTGAACGTTTCAAATCCATATTTCCATAAAATCAAACCACAATCAGTAGATTTGTGTTACAAACACATAATCACCCAAACTCCAATCTAAACAAAATGCTTAAATCAAAAATAAGTGTACTCATTTTATTGCTAACGGCTAATTGTTTTATACAAACATCGTTTTCTCAAGCAATAAAGCCTATGCCTACGGGAGAGGTTTTATTGAATCTCAAAAAATTAAATGTGGTTGGTTCAGCCCTGTATATTGCAGCACACCCTGACGATGAAAATACAATTATGCTTTCTTGGCTTGCAAAAGAGCGAAAAGTAAGGACATCTTATCTTTCAGTAACTCGTGGTGACGGTGGACAAAACTTGGTAGGTTCAGAATTATCTGATTTATTGGGACTTATTCGTACTCAGGAGCTATTAGCTGCCCGTTCTATTGATGGTCCAGAGCAATATTTTACACGGGCCAACGACTTTGGTTTTTCAAAAAATACCGAAGAAACCATGCAAATTTGGGGAAAAGATGCCGTTTTAGCTGACGTTGTTTGGCGAATTAGAAATCTTCGTCCCGATGTAATTATTTGTCGTTTTCCACCCGATGCACGTGCAGGACACGGAAATCACTCGGCATCAGCAGTTTTAGCAGAGGAGGCATTCAAACTTTCGGGCGACCCAACTAAATTTCCTGAGCAATTAAAATATGTAAAACCTTGGCAAGCAAAACGTGTGGTTTGGAATACATTTAATTTTGGAACGGTTACACAAACGCAAAAACCTGCTGAAAAAGAATGGATTCAGGTAGATATTGGTGCATTTAATCCATTATTGGGAAAATCTTACAACGAAATTGCGGCTGAAAGTCGCTCACAACACAAATCACAAGGTTTTGGCGTTCCTCGTGGACGTGGAGCAAGACCAGAATATCTTGTTCATAAATTCGGAGATAAAGCCGAAAAAGACCTTTTTGATGGCGTTGACATCACTTGGAACAGAGTAAAAGGCGGTTCGGCAATTGAAACTTTGGTAAATGATGCTATTAAAAATTTCAATCCAGAAAATCCTTCGACTATCGTTCCGACCTTGGTAAAAGCTTATCTATTGGTGAATAATTTAGAGGATGAATATTGGAAAACTCAGAAGAAAAAAGAATTAGAAAGTTTGATTATTGCTTGCTCAGGTTTGTATTTTGAAGCAAATCCAAATGAATATTCTGCGGCATCTGGTGAGAAAATAAACGTGGTTACAACCGTGATTAAACGTTCGGATTTACCAGTTACCCTTTCAGAAATCAAGTTAATTGGCTTAGCGAAAGACAGCACAATGAAATTGGAATTGGGAAATAACGAATTACAAAGGTTTACATTCGCTGCTGAAATCGCTAAAAATCAGCCGAATACTCAACCATATTGGTTAGCGGAAAAGAAAATGGGCAAAGGAATGTACCGAGTTGATAATCAGGAATTGATTGGCTTACCCGAAAAACCTGCGGATTTACAGGCTGAATTCACGTTTACGATTGATAATCAAAGTTTTAAGTTTTCGTCTCCTGTAATTTTCAAATATACAGATGAAGTACGTGGAGAGCTGTATCGTACTTTTGAAATTCGTCCTGAAGTGGCAGTAAATATTGCGGATAAAGTTTATGTTTTTGCTGATAATCAACCCAAAGATGTTGAATTAACATTAAAATCTGCCAAAGCAAATGTTTCAGGCAGTGTAAGTTTGGAATTGCCAACGGGTTGGAAGTCATATCCTGCGAGCATTGATTTTAATTTAGCGAATAAATACCAAGAGCAAAAAGTTGTTTTCAAAGTAACACCAAGCGTAAAAGATTCGGAAGGAGCAATAAAAGCGATTGCAAAAACTGCCAATGGAACGTTTGACAGAGGCATTAGAACGGTTGCTTATGACCATATTCCTCCGCAAACACTTTTTCCATTGGCAGAAGCAAAAGCGGTGAAATTGGATATAAAATTCAAAGGAAAATCAATTGGTTATATTGCAGGTGCAGGCGATGAAGTACCTGCGGCATTGCGTCAAATTGGTTATTCAGTGACAAATTTGACCGAGAAAGAATTTAATGAAGATTTGTCAAAATTTGATGCTATCGTGGTTGGAGTTCGTGCATATAATACCGAAGAAAGATTGAAATTTTACCAAAAGAAATTGATGGAATACGTGGAGAAAGGCGGTAATATGTTGGTTCAGTATCAAGTAAATAATCAATTACAGAAAATTGATGGTGGCATGGGGCCATATCCTTTCAAAGTTTCAAGAGAACGTGTAACGGTTGAAGAAGCAGAAATTCGTTTCTTGAAGCCAGAAAGTCCGTTATTGAATACACCAAATAAAATCACAGGTAAAGATTTTGAAGGTTGGGTTCAAGAAAGAGGATTATATTTTGCGAATGAATGGGACCCAAAATTTGAAACAATTCTTTCATCAAATGACCCTAATGAAAAGCCTTTAGATGGTGGTTTACTTTACACAAAATACGGAAAGGGAAATTACATTTTTACGGGTTATGCCTTCTTCCGTCAATTACCTGCGGGTGTTTCGGGTGCGTATCGTTTATTTGCTAACTTGATTTCGGTAGGGAAATAAATATTCGGAACTATAAAGAGTTTGTCGCAAGATAAAATTAGACCACGGATGATACAGATTTAACAGATTTTCACTGATAAAATCAAGAATAATATGTGTAAATCCGTCGAATCTGTTAAATCTGTGGTCTATTTTTGTCTGCGACAAATAGTTTATAGTTCCGTAAATATTTGTTCTGGATTATGATTTATAGGATTTATTGATTTTAGGATTTTGCTTGTTTTTTATCCTAAAAATCTGATCATCTTTTAAATCATAGTTCGGATTTAAACTTTTGTTTGAATTAAGATTTTTAGGATTTATTGACACACTTTGTAAACAATTTCGGATTTACAATCTATTCCTCCGCATACATTCCAATTTGAAGTAGGCTGAGATAAATTTGCAACACAAATCTCTTTTACTTTATTTGAATAACACAAAAGACGATTTAAGTTTAAATTTTTGCTTAAATCTAATTGGGAAATACTCGTTCCAACACAGTTCAAATCAGTTAACAACAAACAATTTCTCACATTTAACTCCATCAAACCACTACCAGAACAATTAATAATTTTTAAGTTTTTACAATTGGAAATATCAATGTTGCTCAAATTGAGCATATTCCCAATTGATAACCTTTTCAAATTGATATTATTGAATAAATTGAGAGAAGTAAGATTAAAATTATAACTAATATCTAAATAAGAGAGATTTATATTTTTGCTTAAATCTAATGATTTTAAATTATTTTGCTTACCAATAATCTCAAATGTTAAGCTATCCAGATTTGTAAAATATTCAATTCCAGTAATATCTTCAATGTCTCCATAAATACTTATTGCTTTTACTTTCTCTAAATCACTTTTTGATGCTAAACCATTAAGTGTTTTGTCTGAATCTATTTTTAAATCGAGAAGTTCTTGCTCGAATTTTTTATCTATAATCTTGATTTTTTCCTCATCGACAACAGAAATTTCGTTTTTTGTACACGAAACTAAAAAAAATAATGCTATAAATAATTGTAAAATATTTTTTTCCACTGAAATATATTTTGATGTTTAAATGCTGTTAATAGTATCTCTTCGTAAGGTAATCTACACCAAAAAGGTTGTTCTCGAATCTCCATTTACCCAATCGCCTTTATCCTCAAATCAAATTCAAAATCTTCAATTTCTATGATTCTTATCTTTGAGAACTCTGGGTGTTGGGGATTAAACAAATAATTAAACTCATTTTTAATGATGGCAGATGGTACTTGTAGCACACAAGTATTAAAGTCTTCAATCCATTTATCTCCTATTTCTTGACATAATTGATAATTGTTATGGTCTGTCCATTCTTTGGGAAGCTCTGAAAAATTAATTTTAGTAATTGCTAAATCATCAGGCAACTCAACAACAGCTACTTTAAAAGCCGTTTTTAATCTATCAGAATTTAAGTGTACAACCATTTCCAAACACGCCAATGCACGTGAAGAAGCAGTATAACACATAAAGATTCCATTTGAATTCCATCTTGCAGCATAACCCGAACCCCGCAAATTCCCTGCCCACTTTTCTGTTGTAATTCTATAAACAAGCATAAGGATGAAATTAAGCAGTAGCACCAAATTCAATTCGATATAACTCTTCCATGATTAACTCAATTCCACCCGAAGTTTCCATCAACTCCGCAGGAACTTCCCAACCTAAACCGTAGGCAGGTTTCATGATCCATCTACGAAAAGCCTCTAATTCGCCAAAAATTTCATTCCCTTTTTTAAATAAAGCAATTAGTTTTAGGGCGTGTTCACTGTTAACAACGTCTAAGTTTTTACCTTCTTGGGTATAACGAGTTATCGTTTTGGCAGAAGTGTTGAACAATGTCGCAATTTGTTCTTTTTTGAAGCCTGTCAATAAAATTATATCATATAAAATACTGGCATTCAACCCCTTACGAGCATTAAGGACAATAGAAATATTTCCCCGAATTTGTGGAGCATATTTAGCGTAAATCGCT
>JAAFIU010000103.1 GCA_013298805.1 Cytophagales bacterium
TTTTAGTTAAAATGCAAAAATGCCCCATTTTCGCCTAAAAAAGCGTCATTATGGGGCATTTTTCTTTAATAATAGTATATAAGATGCTGAATATCAAACTGTTGGGCATTTGCCAAGTTACCCAAACAAAAACGCCATGAAAAATGAATTTCATGGCGTTTTTTCTGAGAATTGAAACTATACTAAGCTATCAGCAATTTGCTTGAACTCTTCTACATCAATACTCTTTGATTCAACTTTCATATTGGCGACAATCACATCAGAGATTTTAGAAGCATAAACTTCGTTAAACATCTTCATGAAATTGTCTTGCTTGTTCTTATCTGTCAAATAACCGTTAGCGATACGGTCAATCATTTCGTTCATATTATCGTCAGCACCACCCATCATTCCGAACTGTCCACGAATCATATCTTTTGTTCTTTCTAAAACTTCTGGATATTCAACTTTGATTTCGTTTTTAGTAGCGATTTCATTTTTGATTAAATTCCAACGAATGTCTTTTTTAACATTTTCAAAATCTTCTACAATTTGTTCTGGAGTGAATTTGCCTTCGTTGATTTCAACTAACCAAGTTTTCAAAAACTCTTCTGGCAATTCAATAGAAACATTTTCTAAAAGAGCTTTTTCAGAATCAATTTTCAATAAATATTCTGATTCACGTTTGTAGTTAGATTTGATAATTTCCATGATTTCAGCACGGAATTCTTCTTCCGAAGACACTTTACCTTCACCTAAAATTTTATCAAAAAATGCTTGGTTCAATTCAGCAGGCATTTGACGAGTAATGTCTTCTACTACGAAAGTTACTTCACCAGTTAAACCTGTTTTATTTCCAGTTGCCAATTCAATTGATTTTTCGTCAACGAAAGTAGCTTGTAAGTCAAATGTTAAAGTTGCGTCTTTTCCAGCACCGATGAAAGTTGCTTTAGCTTCTTCTTTGATAGCTTTGAATGGAATCGCAGATTTTTCAGACCATTCACCTTGTGTAAATGTTCCAAAAATCATATCACCTTCTTCAATAGAATCAGGGTGAATTTGCTCGCCACCGTTTTTCTTTAAGTTTTCAAGCGTTTCTTCTACTTCTTTTTCAGTTGCCTGAATATCGTAAGTTTTTACCGCTGGAATTTTATCAAAATCAACTGTAAATTCTCCCGCTAAACCAAGATTATACACAAAATCAAAATCTTTTTGAGTATCCCAGTCAATACTGTCTTGTTGCTCACGTGCAGGCATTGGTTCACCTACAAGGTTTAGGTTGTTTTCACGGATGTAATCTTGAACAGCCTTACCCAACATTTGGTTAATTTCTTCAACTAAGATTGATTTACCAAACATCTTTTGAACCATCTGCATCGGTACCATACCTGGGCGGAAGCCTTTGATATTAGCACGCTTACGATAATCTTTAAGATTTTTATCAACTTGAGGTTTGTAATCTGCTTCTGCAATTGAAACGACCAAACGGGCATTTACAGGGGTACTTTTTTCGAGAGAAATGTTCATCTTTTTGATTTCGGATTTTCGATTGCGGATTTCGGAGATATTTTTCCGTAAAATCAATGTTTGTCATCAATTTTATAAAACTATTAACAATTATTTTAGACTGATATTTCGTAAATCCGCATTCCAAAATCTACAATCTAAAATCAAAAAGCCCTCAAAACCGATTCGGTTGAGAGGGCTTTGAATAAAAGTACGGGCGGAGGGACTCGAACCCCCATGCCTCACGGCGCCAGATCCTAAGTCTGGTATGTCTACCAATTCCACCACGCCCGCTTGCGTTGGGGACTGTCCCTTTTGGGAGTGCAAAATTAGGAAGAGCTTTTTTGAATTGCAAATGGTTTTGCAAAAAGTTTTTATTTTTTTTCAAATTTATCTTAAAACCATCAATGCTTTCACCAAAGGCTCTGAACCTGTATCTACTTTTACAAAATATTTCCCCTCTGGAATATTACTAACATTTAGTTTTATTTCAGTTTGTGAAAGGCGAATTGCGTTTGTATTTAAGACTCTCCCATATACATCTGTTACCGTTAAATCCACATTATGCTTGGCAAATGCACCAGAAGAAATCGTTGTTTCAATTTGAGCAGGATTTGGAAAAATATTCAAATCGGTCAGAGGTATTTCTTTTTCATTGGCTAAAACATTCGTATTTTTGAATATTGGCGATGGCGTAAACGTTTTGTCTAACAATATGCTCTTAACAGACGTTTCACTCGCCCCCATCCAATCTCTCAAAATGGCAGCATAAACTTCCCTAAAATCCGTTTGTAAGGTAATATTATTGTCTTTCAGAACTTTCAAGTCTGGGTTTTTACCAATTACTTGTGTTTTTACGGCATTACCAAAAACAAACATTGGAGAAGCCCAACCGTGGTCTGTTCCTTTACTACCATTTGATACTGCCCGACGACCAAACTCTGAAAATGTCATGCCCACCACACGGTCTTGAGTACCTTGTGCTTTCAAATCATCCATGAAGGCGGTTATGCCTTCCGACAATCGTTGCATTAGGGTAGCGTGAGTACCCGTAGAAGTATCTGTGGCACTTACTTGGTCTGAATGAGTATCAAATCCACCAAGCGTAACGTAATAAATTTTGGTTTGTAAACCTCCATGAATTAGCCTCGAAACAATCTTTAACTGGTCGGCTAAACTATTATTGCTGGGATAACTGACTAAATTTTTACCTAAACCTGCCGCAGTTTTCAATTGTCCTGCATAAGCAAAAGATGAGGTTTGTTGCTGACGGATGAAGGACGTATATTTTCCACCAACTGTATTGGGCAATGGACTTGTACTAATATTGGGTTTGTCTCCTACAATTTTTGCAAAAGTATCAGGGTCTTGAATAGCAACCGCCGATGTGATAGATGCTGTATTGAAAACAGTTGATGAAATAGACGAAATCTGAATAGCCAATGGGTCAGGATTGGCAGTATTTGGGTAATTATCTGGAAAATTAGGATAACGGTCGTTAACGTATCTTCCTAACCACCCCGAAGTGGCAAGTTTGTCTGAATCTACGGCTGTAAACCAAATATCACTGGCTCTAAAATGAGAAAAATTTGGATTTGGATAACCAGCTGAGTGAACAATTGACAATTTACCTTCGTTATATAACCTTTGCAAACCCGTCATTGAAGGGTGTAAGCCTGTTTGGGGTGTTCCATTCAGTTTTAAAATTTTACTTTCACTGATGGCAATATTTCCTCTAAAACTTGCTGATGAATAAGTGCTGTATTGGTCAAGAGGTATGACGGTATTTAGCCCATCATTTCCACCCGATAATTGAATTACTACCAAAATATTATCATTAGCCCCTGCCGCTTCCAACATTGTTTGCATAAACGGCGTTGTTGCCTGTGTATGAGCTTTTGCTCCAAATCCATCAAGGATTAGAGGTAAAAAGAAAGACGCTGAAGAGTATTGAATAAAATCTCTACGTTTCATATTTTTATTGGTGAATGGTTCACAATAAATTGATTTTTGGGGAAATTCTGAAAACAAAAAATATACGGTAAAATCGTTCACCTTTCATCGTGAACCCTTCAATAGCCTACCCCATTTGGTATTCAGCTAATCTCAACACAAAAGTCATAAGACGGTCTAAGTGAGTTTTAGCAGCATTTTTCTTTACGGCATCATTAGGAGTTTTTGTATAATCATTCCAAATGGAAGTCCATTCATAATACGGAGAACCTGCCATAAGCGGTTGTTCTACTAAGTATTTCACTTGTTCATCAGTCAATGGAAAAGAGAAAACTGTATCCGTCAATTCCCTAACCATTTTGTAAGGGTCTGTTGGGTCGGAGGTTTGTAAAGGCAAGCCCAAAGCATTAATATCAAGGGCTGTTCCAGTTGCACCTTTTACTACATAATCCGTCCATGCACCTCTCAAAGCAAGCGTTGTAGAATTTATCCAAATCTCATAAAAATCGGTATCGTAATACGGTCGCCAACCAAAAACGGAAGGCTGGTCAATAATGTCCATTTGTTGTTCCCGATTACGTGCGTAGAAATAATTGGTGGCAGTATCGTATTTGGTACGGTCTTTAACGGGGTCAGGAAGTACATAATTGAAACGTCGTAATGTACCAACTACCAAATCCATCGGAGATTTTATTTGTGAACCGTACAACGTTTCATCATAAAAATGCTGACTATTAAAAAGGGTTTGTAGCGTAATTTTTATGTCATAATTTTTTCTAAATATTGCTGCTAAAGGCTCAATGAACTCTTTTTCAATTTGGTCAGAGATGTCTGCTTGAACAAACCAACGATAAAATTTACGAACAATGAAGCGAGCAGTTTCGGGCTGAGCCAAAATCATATCAATTAAATCCTTTAATTCATCGTCTCCTGCGGTTGTTCCTGTTCGTCCTTTAATTGTTCTTTTTTGATAAGAATCTGAGAAGATTTTATCGGCTGTATCATGTTGTGCTGGACGAAATTCAAATCCAATTGTCTTATCGGTTATACTTCTAAAATTCAATGAACGCCAGCCTGTCAAAACCCTTGCCGCCGCCTTTACGTCGTCTTCAGTATAATTTCCTCGCCCAATGGTAAATAGCTCCATTAGCTCACGAGCGTAGTTTTCATTGGGTTTCCCGACTACATTACTTGCTCCATTAAGGTACAATAACATGGCAGGGTCTTTTGTGATTTCAATAACAAAATCCCTGAAATTGCCTAAAGCATATTTTCGTAATAATTGATTCTGACGATACAAAAAACGCACATCAGATACATCGGTGGAGGTTGAAACAAAATGATTTTGCCAGAACAAAGTCGTTTTTTCTAATAATGAAACGGGCTGAGTAATCATCAATCCAATCCACCAAAGTTTGAGTCTTCCACGTCTAACACCATCAAAAGCATTCCGTTCTGTATCATTCGTACCTGTTCCTCCCCAAACTAAATCATGGAAAGTTTTTTGGTTTTCATCGGTAGGGTCGGAGGGAGTTGGCTGAACGGCTAATAATTTTTGGACGATAAACTCGGCTTTTTTACCAGTTAATTCCTTCACTTGGGCAGGAGTCCCGCCAAAGGTAGCCCTACGCAACAAATGTGATACTTGCCGAGCCGTAAGATTTTGCGTATAAGCGTCAATCAGTGCCATAGAGATTTTCGGAAGTTTATGAATGGGTATTGGATTTAGGGGACTAACTAAGTGACAGTCATGCCTAACCTCTAAATCCCAACTTTTACTTAGAAACTGTTTAGATTAATTTTTTGAACGTGAAAAAGATAAGTTTTTGAGTGAAAATCATTCATAAAATTTAAGCATAGCAGCGTTACGTTTCAATTTTATGGATGATTTGTAGCCCCAAAATTACTTTTTTTAACTCGAATAAATTAATCTAAACAGCTTCTTAGATTGTAATTACGAAAATGGTTTAATTATTTTATGAAATTACTTATTCAAAATGCGTTTAATATCATTGGCTTGAACAAGATGTTCTTTGAATTTTTCATAACTATCAGAAATCATTAAGCCCTTGAATTTCAACAAGGTAGTAATGTACTCATCCAAAACATCAATAATGTTTTCTTGATTCTGACGAAAAATTGGAATCCATGTTTCTGGGTTAGATTTCGCCAAACGTACCGTTGACTCAAAACCAGAGCTTGCCAAATTGAAGATGCTTTCTTCATCCTTTTCCTTTGCCAAAACCGTTGACGCAAGGGCAAAAGAACAAATATGTGAAATGTGCGAAATATATGCCGTATGAATATCGTGAGCGGATGATTCCAGATAAGTTACTCGCATTTTCAGCCCTTCTTCATACATTTTTTTGACAAGTTCAACCAACTCAGGCTTAGAATCTTCCACATCGCAAAGCACACAGTTTTTGTGGTCAAATAAATTTCTGATGGCAGCATCTGGTCCAGAAAATTCTGTTCCTGCCATTGGGTGCGTTGCCACAAAATTCTGACGATTAGGATGCGATTTTACCGCATCAATTACAGGCTTTTTCGTAGAACCCACTTCAATAACCACATGATTTGGGGCAATAATATCTAATACTTTCGGAAGTAAAGAAATGAGCGTATCCACAGGCGTAGCCATGATAATAATATCAGACTGACTAATGGCTTCGTCTAAAGTAGCAATAACATCCACAAGACCCAAGACAAGGGCTTTTTCGGTATGCAAAGGGTTGTTATCAACGCCAATTATTTTATCGGCAAAATTATTTTCTTTCAGACTAAGAGCCATTGAGCCACCAATGAGTCCAAGTCCAACAACGGTAATTGTCATATTTTTAGTTATGAGCGATGAGCGATGAGTAATGAGTTATGTGCATGAATAACACTTATAACTTATCACTTATAACTCATCACTATTTAGATTTCTCCTTCAAAAACTTTTACAGCAGGGCCGATTAGATAAATATTGTCATAGCCGTTTTCGGTACGGTTAAATTCAATGCGAAGATTGCCTCCAACCACTTTTATATCCACAAATTTATCAAAACCCAATCTTGAATTTGCCGACAAAGCACAAGCTGTTACACCCGTTCCGCAAGCATAAGTTTCATCTTCAACGCCACGTTCATAGGTGCGAACATTTAGTTTATTTTCTCCGACGACTTCCACAAAGTTGACATTAGTTCCTCCTTTGCTTACAAAAGGTTCGCCATAACGTACAGCTTTTCCTTTTGCATAAACATCAAAATGCTCTAAATCTTCAACGTATTCCACATAATGAGGAGAACCAGTATTCATAAAATCATACGATTCTGTTTTCTCTATTGAATTGACATCAATCATTTTCAACGAAATAACTTCTGGCGTAACCTTAGCTTCGTGTTCGCCATCTGTTGCGATGAATGTTGTCGAATCTCCAATAACACCTAAATCATGAGCGAACCGAACCAAACAACGACCGCCATTTCCACACATTGACCCCTCTGTTCCGTCAGAATTGAAATAAACCATTCGGAAATCATATCCTTCAGCATTTTGCAAAAGCATAAGTCCATCAGCCCCAACGCCAAAGCGACGGTGACACAAGTTGGCAATTAATTTTTGAGAAATGGGAAACGTTTGCGAACGGTCATCAATCACCACAAAGTCATTTCCTGTACCTTGATACTTATAAAATTTCATAAAATGTACAACGATTCTCCAGAATCGTATATTAACCAATATTATATTTTTCTTTTAACACTTTTAAATGATGCAATTCATGTCCTGCAATCATCGTCACCAAAGCACGAGCCGAAACAGGGTTATTATTAGCAAATCCAATTTGAGATGCTACTTCATCAGAGAAAGTAGAGAACAACGCAATAGACCCTTCACGAACCAAACGATACTGTTCCAACAAAGATTCAAAATTTTGTATTGAAAATTGTGCGGCATTAGCATAATCATTTTCATCAAAAGAAGGCAACGATTGCTTTTCACCCCGAGCAATACACAAAGCACGATACCCAAAAATTCTTTCCGTATCCGTCAAATGCCCCAAAATTTCTTTCGGCGACCACTTTCCTTGAGCATATTTGAAGTTTTTTTGCTCTTCCGACATTTTTTTATACAAATTTATTACAGTGTTCTTCTGCGACGTAAGTGCTTCAATAACATTTTGATTTTCAACTTGTTCTATGTAGTAAGAGAAATAAATATTTTGCGGATACTCGCTTTGAAGAGGTTTAAGCATAACTTTTTTTCGTTTTTTTTTTACAAAGGTATTGCATTCTCAGAAAATACGACTAATTTTGCATCACAATTCAACGACAACGGAATGGTTTTGAAATCAAAATTAACTCGTTTAGGAGATAAAGTAAAAGGTTTGGTAGTTCAGTTGGTTAGAATACATGCCTGTCACGCATGGGGTCGCGGGTTCGAGTCCCGTCCAGACCGCCAATTTTTAAGATAAAGCACTGATTTTCAGTGCTTTATCTGTTTTTAGGGGTTTTTATTTATAGTAAAAAAATGCTTTAAATATCGTTTAAAATCATTAGATATCATTACATTTAGTACCTGTTTTTGTACCGTATTATTACGAAAGATAAATTATATGTTTGTGGAATAATCTTAAATAATTAATCCACATAGCAACATGAAATCTTTATTTGTACGTTACGAACTCATTTTTAATCGTAAAAAAAGTCTTAATTCTAATGGTGAAGCTCTCATCCAAATTAGAATGTATCTCAACGGTTTAAATAAATTTTACTCCACAGGGATTTATGTAAAACCCTCAGAATGGAACGAAACCAAAAACGTTCCTAAAAGCCCTATACTTCTCCGTAGGGTAAATTCCATCAAACAAGAACTTGCAGATTTTGAGTATGATTGTCGAAGACAGTTAGGGGTTTTCATTCTTAAAAACTTCGACAAGTTTGGCCAAGTACCTGAGGAACCTTCAATTGAAAAAATAGAAGATGTTTCATTTACAGAATTTATGATTGCTCAGCATCAAGCGGAGAAAGCGTTGAGGCAGGAGTCTTGGAAAACAAGGGAACGCACAATAAAAGCATTTAAAGAGTTTAAGCCAGATGTTTTATTTACGCAAATCAATTATTCATTAATAGAGGGGTTTGATTTCTTTTTACATAGTAAGAAACTACACGCAAATACAATTGCTAATCATCACAAGCATATCAAGAAATATATACTACGAGCCATTAAGAATGACATTTTACAACAAAAAGCCAACACATATTTAGATTTTAAGGTAAAAAAAGTTGAAGCAAGAAGTCAATTCCTAACTAATGATGAAATTGAACGTATGGAGAATATAGTCTTTGAAAATCCGAATACATTTGAGGAGAAAGTAAGGGACATGTTTTTATTTGGAGTTTATACTGGATTAAGGTTTAGTGATATTTATAAATTAAAGAAAATGCACTTCTTTGAGAGTCCTGATGGAATGATACTTAATTATCAGGCCAATAAGACGCAGAAGCATGGTGTCAAATTTTTAGATATTCTATTTTATGGCAAACCAAGAATAATTGCCGAGAAATACATACCAGAGGATAATACCAAAACTCTATTTAAAGGTTTGGTTAACTCTAAAGTAAATAGAATTTTAAAAGTTTTATCCAAAAAGGCAAGAATACCTAAACCATTGTGCTTTAAAGATGCAAGAGACACTTTCGCTACCCAGTTAATTAATTTAAACTTACCACTAACAATTATACAAGCTGAATTGCAGCACGGTAACATTAAAATAACATCAAAGTATCTTCATGTTACTGGAGATAGCACGAAAAAAGCAATGAAAAACTTATGGCAGCAATAAGAAAAGTAAAAAATGAGCAAAATATTGAAGATAGTCTGTCTGATTTTAGACCTAAAAAACGCTATCTGAAGCACAAATTTGAGAAAAAGGTTACAGTTAAACATTATCTAAACAAAAAGATTACTGTAAATAAAACTGATAAGAAGTCCATTGAAAATGGATTATTCTTTGATGAGCCTGTATTTCCTGTTTATGTTCAAATTACTTTCAATAGAAAAACTACAACTATAAAAAGTTCTACAAATAAATATTTTACTGAAAACGAATACGAGCGTTCTCTAAAGAATTTTAATATCCAGGATTTATTTGATAGAGAGCGTAATTTTATAGAGTTTCATTTTCAAAATAGATATAAAAGCTATCTTGATTTTATATCAAAGCAGTTTAAGCATTCTCGAGAACAGTCCTTAAATTTATTTCACTCTTTTGAAGATGAGTACAATAATTTTATCGAAAAAGTACAAGATGACTTTGATATCAACAGATTTATTAAAGAGTATTCTTATAATAGTCATGAGATTCATAGATATATTGATTCCGAACTTTATGAGGAAATAATAGAATTTAAAAAAGAGATTGGTTTACAGGATCTAAAAAGAAATAAGAGTAAAACGAAAATTGAGTTTCAATATTCAGAAATCACTTTAGAAAATATAAATCAACTTCCTCTCGAATCCATCAATTGGGGAGGCGTTAGGGTGAGTGCATTGGAATTATTATCTTTTTTAGAAATGAGAGATAGTAGATTTAGTGAATTGAGAAAAAGATACCCGTCTGAAATTTGGCATTTCACAATCTATTATAGACTTTTAAAAAATAATGACAATAATCCATATGAAAAATTGCCTGCCACAATTTTAGATTATTTGGATGGCGATTTTAGGACATTTTTTTTATCAACTTTCAAGAATGATAGGAGAAAAGCACAGTTAATTTTAGAGGATATTGAGTCTTTAGTTAAAAAGAAAGATTATTATAAAAATATTTGAAAAAAGTTTGGTCAGAACAAACATTTTTTATTAATATTGCATATCAGAAAACATCAACTGATATCAATAAAAAATGGAGTTATTATCCTTGTCCCCACAAGACCCAAATTTCCAGCGAAGAATACTTGCTGAACTATTAGAAATCAAGCGAAGACTTGATGAAAAGCACTCTCGTTCTGTTCCTGAGCAATCTATTGGAAGATTACTTCCACCAAAAGAGGTATGTTTAATCTATGGAATTGCTCGAAACACCTTAGAGAAATTTTTCAATACAGGGTTACTTACTCCCCTACGTCTTTCACCTGAAAGCCGAAAAATTTATGTAGCTGAAAGTCAGTTAAACAAAATTTTCCAATCTCAAATTGACCGTAATCAGTAAAAAACTTTATTTTTTATTAATTCAATTTTCACCAAGTGGGGCTTGGGCATAAAAAAACCGATGTGTTCCCGCACATCGGTCTGTTGGTCAGCCTAAGCCAAACCTTAAATTCAAGACAAAGGTATGAAAAACCTTCAAATTTCCAAACTCCACCTTCGGGTGGGGTTTACTTTGTGTTGCCTTACTCATAGGCTAAAACATCTTCACTGGGTCATTCTCGACCATCTGATAAGACATTTTATTCGCTCAAAAGCCTTATTAAAAAATTTCACAATTCCTTCCTTAACTTTTCCCCCTTGCTATCAAAATGTCTGAATATCCTTTTCGATTTGAGAAAAGCCCCAAAAAGAAAGGGACTTGTCCTCAATGTAACAGCAAAAATCAATTTCGATTCTATGAAGACCGTGAAGGTAATAGGCAGGGAGATGAATTTGGAAAATGTGAGAGAACTAATAATTGTGGTTATCATAAATATCCTTTAGCAGGGAATACTGATATAACTAAACTTTTAGTCTCACAAGTACCTGATAGTAAAGAAGTTATATTTCCTAATAAGGTTTGGGTTAATAAGTTTGAAGATTGGTTGCAAAATAACAATAGCAACTTTCACCTATTTTGGATTGCCAAAGGAATTCCTAAAGAACACTTTTTAAAGCATGGAGTAGCTACCGATAATAAGGGAAAAACCATCTTTATTCTCAAAAATAAAGATAATCGAATTGTTAATGCTAAATGGTTTACGTATGGTCCTGACGGTCATAAGATAAAAGATAAAGGTAAGTTTACCACTTTTACAATGACACAGCCGACTGATGAAAAAACCATGTATGGAATGTGTTTATATGGTGAGGATTTATTAGACCCAAATAAAGCGAAAATAGTTATTATCGTGGAATCAGAAAAGACCAAAGTGATTGCATCCTTTTATTATCCTGAGTTTGATTGGGTTGCTTGTGGGTCAAAAAATGGTCTTACTGACGAAAAAATTTCTGTGCTTTTTGGTAGAAAAATTATCTGGCTCTGTGATGGAGATAGTAGTGGACGAAGTAACTCAAGCATCGAAAAATTAATATCTTACAAACAAAATTTTGAAATCATTGATTTATTTCCAGATGAAACCGAAGGTTTTGATATTGCTGATGCTATTGAAGATGGTCTGAAACCTGTTATTTTAAACGGAGTAAGAATTGTGATTGAACCTGAAGACTTCACTAAGCCAAAGGAGCTTCCTAAGCAACAAAAGAATGAATATATTCTGAAAAATAACTCTGTTGAATATCGAAAAGATACCACCATTTGGGTTAAAACTCGTAATAATTGGGAAGTAATTGCTGACAATTTTCATCTTTTTATCAAGTATTTTACTGAAGACGAAAATGAACAAAATACATGGATTGTTGAATTAAGAATAGCTAATCGAGAATCTGTATTTATTGAGATTGCACATGAAGACTTTTGTTCTGCTAAGAAAATGAAAACTATTATTGCTTCCAAACGATTGAGTTTTAGAGCTAATGATAATCACATTTCAGAACTTCATGCTATATTGTTCAAAACGAAATTTGGAACTGCTACTAAGATTACTCGCTTTGGCTTTCATCGAGATTCAAGCACTTATTTCTTCTCTAATCGTGCTTTAACGGCTCATGGAAAGTTAGTAGAGCCTGATGAATTTAAGATAATTCAAACGAATGAACATTGCCTTTCAATGCCTATAACGAATGCCAAAATGGAAAAAAGGTTTATGTTTACAGAAAATGAAGTCACTTTTAATGAATGGTTTATTATTTACGTTCAGGCTCATACTTTGGATAAAACTTTTATCCCTGCTTGTTTTTATATTATGTCCCTTTTTAGGGATATTATGGTAACTCATAAAGGCTCATCTCCTATTTTGTATTTAAAAGGTGGCTATGGTACTGGAAAAAGTAGTATTGTGAAACATTTAACTTGCCTATTTGGCTTTGAGCCAGAAGCTATCAATTTAGTTTCAAAGAATACTGAAGCGGCTTTGGTTAAATTAATGAGTCAAACTGCCAATGGTATGATTTGGATGGATGAATTTCATAATGGATTTGAACACGAAGGACTCTTGCAAGCTGCCTATGACAATGCTGGCTATCACAAAACACCTGATTCGAGCAAGAGTAATACTGAAACGGATAGTATTGAAATTCACTCATCATTAGCCCTTACAAGTAATTTTATTCCTGGGAACAGCATCTTCTTTTCTCGTTGCTTGCTCATCCAAGTGGAAAGTAAAGAAAAGAGCCAAGACCAGAAGATAGGTTATCAGAAATTGAAACAACTCGAAACACAAGGATTAGCCTGTATCACGGTTGAACTATTACAATATCGTCCACTAATTTTATCAAATTACAATACTGCTTTCAATAAATTATCAGAACGTATAAGCGAAAGGTTCAAAAATGAATCTATTCCAGAGCGTTTGATTAGCAATATTGTACAAACTATGACGTGTGCCTATATTCTGCAATGCAATGGGAAGATTTCTTTATCTGAATCAACCAACCAAACCGACATTTTAGAGGACTTTGTAGAGATGGGTGTAGTGTGTATGAGAAAGCAATTTCAAATACAAAATGAAACCTCCGTTTTGGCAGAATTTTTCGGAATTTTACAGATGCTATATGAGACTCACCAGATACATGAGGGGATTCATTTTCGTTTTGATGGAGACTATGTGTATTTACGTATGCCTTCGATTTATCCTATTTTTAAACAACGTTATCGTAGTGTTTACTACAAAGAGTCGCCTGACAAGGATTCTATCATTCAAGAGATAGCAAGGTTGGAAGAACCGAGAGAAATAAGAGAAATTGTAAAAACAATACGTTTTAGAGAAGATAACAATGGGCATGAAGATAAGATGAAAAACTCGGTAACTAATTCATTATCATTGATGTACAAAAAATATTCTTCCAAATATTCACTTGATTTGACCAATAGAATACAAAGAGAAAATATTTAAAAAAATTCAAATTTTTGAGCAATTTTTTACAACACTACAACACGAAAGTTAATAGTCTAAGAATCAATGTATTATATTTTTTTTTATTAATTATTGTGTTGTAAACGTGTTGTAAATGCGTTGTAATGTTGTAAAATGGTTTTTCGTGTTGTAGGTGTTGTAACGGTTTACAACACGTTTACAACACGAAAAATAGGTTAAGTGTCTGATTTTCAATATTTTAACTTCGTGTTGTTGTGTTGTAAAAAAACACGCTTCAAAAATTGAGTTACAAAATGTATTAGTCTAACTATCAACTTGTTATAATACAATTTTATAATAATATGGATTCTATGGTTTTAAGGGCAATAGATGTAAGTAAATTACTTAGATATTGTCGAACAGATAGTTATGAAGCTATCAAAGAAATTAAAGCAAACTATCCTTTTTCAAAAAAATTAAAAGGAAGTAAAGTCAGAATTGAAGACTTTGCTCATGCTTACGATTTTAATGTGGAAGATATAAAAAAGGTTATTCAGAAGTAATATCCTCAATCATGTAA
>JAAFIU010000400.1 GCA_013298805.1 Cytophagales bacterium
AGGATGGGCTCGTTGGACTCGTGCTTGGACGGCTGAGGAAAATCGTCATGGAGACTTATTAAACAAGTATATCTATCTTTCGGGAAGAGTAAATATGAAAGCCGTTGAAACTTCAACACAGTATTTAATTGCTGATGGTTTTGATATTAAAACGGATGACGACCCTTATAAAACGTTTGTTTATACATCTTTCCAAGAATTAGCCACCAATATCTCACACCGTAGAACGGGAGCTTTAGCTAAAAAACACGGAAACGCTTCTTTATCAAAAATGTGTGCTATGATTGCCGCTGATGAAATGCGTCACCATAAAGCTTATAAGAGTTTTATTGCGAGTATTTTTGAACTCGACCCTTCGGATATGATGATTGCTTTTGCGGATATGATGAAGCAAAAGATTGTTATGCCAGCTCATTTTATGCGTGAATTGAACGGAGAAAAAGGCGGAATTTATGGTCACTTCTCTGATGCAGCTCAACGTTTGGGCGTTTATACAGGGAAAGATTATATTGATATTTTAGAGATACTGTTGAATGATTGGAATATCTCAACGATGACGGGCTTGAATAGTGCAGCAGAAAAAGCACAGGATTATGTAATGCGTTTACCTGAGCGTTTGACTCGTTTAACAGAAAGAATTAAAGTACCAGAATTGGAATACAAATTCTCTTGGGTTGACTAAAACCCATTGAATTAAAACTAACATAAAAAAGGCTAAGAAATCTGATTTCTTAGCCTTTTTGTTATTGAAGATTGTTTATTTTTATTCTTTCTAACGCTAATTTTTGAACTGGTTGATAAACTAATGGTATGTGTTCAAGAATGATGTCACTTTTATCAATGCCAAAAGCTTTCTCATCCGACAATCCCATTTTTTTGATGGTAAAATAACTATTCAATAAAATACCTTCACTCAAAATAAATTCATTTTCGACAGAAAGGAATTTTTCAATAATTACAAATTTGAAGTCAGGTTCTGGATTATATTTTGTTGAACCATCTGGACGAATGTGTAAATTTAATTCTTTACGAGATACTAATTCTTGCACAATTTTCTTGAAATATAATTCAACCCTCGGCTGAACTCTAAAGCCGATATTCAAATCAATTTTAATCACTTTATCGTCCAATAGTTCCATTACATCATAATTGAGCGTATAGGGTTCATCAGTTCTGTTGATATGCAAAAACCAGTAAACATCAGCTCTTTTAGGTTTCTTAGAAAAAATAGATTTGATGATTTTCTCTTCAATCTGATTTTTCCGGTTTGCCTTTGTTAGATAAATTAAATGAGATGCAGATTTATCAATTTCTTCATCTTCACTTAGTTCTTGAATTTTGGTGGTGTAACTATTTAAGTCGATGAAATTGATAAATTTATTGTTAATTTTTCGTGCTTTAAACCAAATGTACATGACCAAAAAGATGAATAACTCAAAGAAAAGGAACATCCAACGTTCTTTTATTTTGGCAACATTGGCAATGAAAAAAGCACCTTCTACCGTAACAAAGACTAAAAGAATAGCTGTTACAAAAATAATATTCCATTTTTTGATATAAATGAGGAAATAACTCAGCAACAGCGTTGTCATCAGCATGGCAATGGTAATAGAAAAACCATAAGCCGCTTCCATATTTGAGGAAGTCTTGAAATAGAGAATCATCAGAATACACCCACCCCAAAGAATATTATTGACACTCGGAATATAAATTTGACCTTTTAAATCCGTTGGGTTTCGTACTGCTACACGAGGCCAGAAATTCATACTCATTGCTTCGGAAATAAGTGTGTATGAACCACTTATCAGTGCTTGTGAGGCAATTATGGTGGCAGCGGTGGCAATAATTACCCCGGGAATCAAAAACCACGAAGGCATCGTTTCATAAAATGGATTTCGTCCTGCCAAGTGAGATTCTCCCTGTTGTAATACCCAAGCAGCCTGTCCCAGATAATTGACTAATAAACTGATTTTTACGAAAGCCCATGAAATTCTGATATTTTGTTTGCCACAATGCCCTAAATCAGAATAAAGAGCTTCTGCTCCTGTGGTACATAAAAATACCGCTCCTAATAACCAAAATCCTTGTGGATAATTGACCAAAAGCTGATATGCATAGTATGGATTGAGGGCTTTTAAAATTTGAGGCATTTCAAGAACATTAATCAGCCCTATGATGAAAAGCATACTAAACCAAACCACCATCATTGGCCCAAAAATAGACCCTACTTTTTGCGTACCAAATCGCTGAAAGAAAAATAGTAGCGATAAAATGACGATTACAATGGGTACGGTTGGTAGATGCGGAACGACAATTTCAAGCCCTTCAACGGCGGAGGCAACCGAAATTGGGGGTGTGATAATTCCATCCGCCAGTAAAGTGGTTGCTCCTAAAATAGTAGGAATAGCTAAGTTTTTACCGTATCTTCTGACTAAGGCAAAAAGAGAAAAAACGCCACCTTCTCCATGATTATCCGCCATTAATGTTAGCCAAATATATTTGATGGTAGTCTGGAAAAGGAGTGTCCAAAACACACAGGAAATTCCGCCAAAAACCAATGTTTCTGTAATTTCACGTTCGCCAATAATGGCTTTAAAAACATACAATGGACTTGTTCCAATGTCTCCGTAAATGATACCAAGAGCTACTAATAATGACGCAGTGGTCACTTTCTGACTATTTAGATGATTATTCATATTTTTTGATAGTTATTCTTTACTAAAAAATCTATACCCAACCCCTGATGCTGTCAAAATAAGGTGTGGTTTATTGGGGTTTTCTTCTATTTTTTTACGAATTTGTCCCACAAATACTCTTAAATACTGAGACTGGTCGGTATAGCTGGGTCCCCAAATTTCTTTGAGAATATGATGGTGCGTCAGCACTCTACCTTCATTCTGAGCCAACAATGCTAAAAGGGAATATTCCGTTGTGGTGAGTTTCAAGATTTCACCTTCTTTTTTTACGGTTCGAGCGGCAAAATCTATTGAAATATTTTCAAATGTTTTGATAGATATATTCTCTGAAGGGTAGTGTTAAACAAGTAATGCTTTTATGTTTTTTAGTGTAATTTTTTTCTAAATTTGGGGAAAAGAATTACTAACTAAAAATTGTACTTTTTATGTTATCGTGTCCTAGTTGTCAAAGTGAATCA
>JAAFIU010000293.1 GCA_013298805.1 Cytophagales bacterium
TTTTGCCAATTTGATGAGAGCATCCAACATTTCGGGTTCGTACATGACCATACCGCCTGCTCCTTGAATGAGTGGTTCAAAGATAAAACACGCAATTTCATCGGCATTTTCCATGAGCTTTTTCATCGTTTCTAATGAATGTGCTTCCTGACCTTTTACGGGGACTGGCAAATAAATAGTTTCGTATAAAAAAGCCTCAAAAGGAGCATTGAAGCCTGATTTTGCACCCACCGCCATCGTCCCGAAAGTATCACCATGATAGCCGTTTTCGAGAGCAATTACTTTTCTTTTTTTCGTAAATCCTTGATTATGGAAATACTGAATTGCCATTTTTAGAGCAACTTCCACAGAGGTTGAGCCATTATCGGAATAGAAAATTTTTGCCTGATTTTTGGGTAAAATTTCCAATAATCTTTCTGCCAATCTTACGGCAGGTTCATGAGTAAATCCCGCAAAAATGACTTGTTCTAATTTCAAAAATTGTTCAGCAACTTTTTGAGCAATGTACGGATGCGAATGTCCGTGCAAATTGACCCACCAAGACGAAATGGCATCAATATACCGTTTGCCCGAATCATCAAATAAATACGCTCCTTCTGCCCGAACAATCGGAATGGAAAGTGGAGCGGTTTGGTGTTGTGTAAATGGATGCCAAACCACTTTTGCGTCTCGTTCGGTAAGTTGTGATTTTGTAATATATGATTCCGTATTTTCTACGGGATATTCTATTTGTTCGTTCATGTAGGCAGTAGTGGCGAATAGCATTCGCCAACGGTTTATTTTCTGATTTTGGCGAATGCTATTCGCCACTACTGAATATAAATTAAAACTGAATCGCTTTCGACCATTTTTTGACAGTTTCTTTCGTAATATTTTCCTCAAAATTTACCAGACCCAAACAATCTAATTTTGTATAATTTAAGATAAAATCTTCGGAAGCTTTATTTTGTTCTCCGTTGAAAATCAAACCTTTAACTGGAATATTATTGAGTTTTAAAATCTCCGCTGAAAGCAAAGTATGATTTATTGAACCTAAATAATTTCGGGAAACTAAAATGACAGGCAAATTCAACTGCTTGATTAAATCTAAATTGGTTTCTTGTTCGTTTAAAGGAACCATCAGTCCGCCTGCCAATTCGATAATTAAATGATTGTCGGTTTGGGGTAATTCAAATTTTGAAAGTTCAATGGCTACGCCATCAATTGCTGCCGCTGCGTGGGGCGACATCGGTTCGGTTAGTCGGTACGTTTCTGGATGAAAAACGGTTTTATTATTAGAAATTAAACTTTTCACCGTGTCAGAATCGGTAAAATCTAATGCTCCCGATTGAACAGGTTTCCAATAATCTGCTTGTAAATATTCGGTTAAAATGCTGGAAATGAATGTTTTGCCAATTTCTGTTCCAATTCCTGCGATGATATATTGTTGTTTCATTGTAATTCTTTTAATACTTCAAAAATCTTCAAAATTTCTTCTTCTGTATTGAAGGAGTGTAGGCAAATGCGTAATCTTTCTTTGCCTTTTGGTACGGTTGGTGATACAATTGGGCGAATATCTAAACCATTTTTTTGTAGTTCCGAAGCTACAAATCTACAACGCTCATTGCCCGAAATAATAATGCACTGAATGGCTGAAGAACTTTCGATGAGTTCTAAACCAGCAATTAGCGATGCTTGTTTTTTGAAAAATTGAATTAACTGATGCAATTTTTCATTTGAAAAATCGGGAGATTTTAGGAGTTGGTACGCTTGCCTAACGCTCTCGTGGGTATGTTGCGGGGCGGCGGTTGTGTATATGAATGAACGAGCAAAATTAATAAGATAATCCCGTAAGCCTTTGCTTCCTAACACAATAGCCCCGTGACAACCTAAAGCCTTGCCAAATGTGACCACACGGGCAAAAACTTTATTTTCTAAGCCTAATTCATTGACTAAACCTTTACCGTTTTTACCGAAAACGCCCGTTGCATGAGCTTCGTCCACGATGAGATTTGCTCCGTATTTTTCGCACAAATTAGATATTTCTAATAAGTTTGCCGCATCACCATCCATTGAATAAACGGACTCAAGTGCAATAAATGAATTATGAGTTGTGAGTTGTGAATTGTGTTCCAATTTTAGCTTCTTCTCCAAATCCTCAACATCATTATGCCGAAATTTATACCTTGTGGCATGGCTCAATCTCGCTCCGTCAATCATGCTGGCGTGGATGAGTTCGTCGGTTAAAAGCACATCATTTTTTTGTGGAATACAGGCTAATAAACCTACATTGGCATCATAGCCAGAATTAAAAATTAAGCCCGCTTCTACTCCGTGAAAGTCGGCAATTTCTTGCTCTAAGTCTTCAATAAATTGCGTATTTCCAGCTAAGAGCCTTGAACCTGTTGCTCCTGATGGACAGTTGAAATCTTCAGAATTTAACTTAATTCTTTTAGAAAATCCGAGATAATCGTTGGAACAAAAATCAACCAAATTTTCTTTGGTTCGTAAGGAACGGAAAAGTGATTGAGCTTTCCGTTGCTCAATAATTGTTAGAATTTGCTGTTCTATCTGTTTCACATTTGATTTTTTGAATAACAAAGTTAAATATAAACCCCCAATTTTACGTGTTCATGGATTCCTATTCACGCTTAATAAATAACAAATATTTTTTTTAGGATTTCTCTTGACTTTGCTTTAAAAAATTCCGTATCTTCGCACTTAATAGGTGTAGAACTATTTACTAAGATTGCCCAGATGGTTTCCGTCTGGGCAACTTTTTTTATAGGGCATCAAAGAAATTTAAGTAAAAAGGCTTCCAGAAACGCTGGAAGCCTTTTTTATTATCTAATCGGAATCCAAATTTCTTCTTCCGAATCGGGATGATTGTTTTTGTATTTTTCTCCTAAAATCTCAAAATGTGGTCGTTGGTCTAATTGATAGTTTGATTGAGGTAGCCACGTATTAAAAATATATAAAAAAATGTCTGTGGATTGCCCTTTGTGATTGAACACTGCGTACTTACCTTCTACAAGCGTAAAGGCTTCCATGTCTTCGGGAATATTATCAAAAGAGCTTACTTCTATGACCGCCCATTTCTCAAAAACTTCTTCGGGTTTAAAGTTCAGAAAAGGATTTATTTGACTGTAATTCTGCAAACTGAAAAGGTCAGAACTGACAGTGTTGCTTATTTCTTTTCGTCTGGGCATAAAACTTCGCCATAATTCAGCGGTTTTATTGTTGGCAAAACTCATTTGTAAGCGTTTCCCGACGAGTTTCTTTTCCGAAATGATTTCGATTCGAGGCTGCATTTTTTCTGTTTTATAAAATTCCTGCTTCCAATTGGTCTAAATAAATGAAATCGGGAGCTTTTACACCCGCTTCTTTTCTGATTTGAACCAATTTTGGCGATTCAAAAAAACTTTTGGCATTTTCATGAGAAGTCCAAACTGAGAAATGAACAATTTTATTGGCATCATTTTCATATTTTAAGACATGGTATGAAATTTCTCCTGCCTCTTTTCTAATATCAGCGGCATTGTCAAATACCTTTTTCCATGCTTGGTAGTCTTCGACTTCATGGATGATTAATACGTATTTCATAGTTTTGGATAGCATTAACCCATTGGTGTACAAATTTCAATGAGGAAACCGTCTAAATCTCTCGCATACGCAACTACTTGTCCCCACGGTTTAGTTTTGGGTTGTTCAATGATTATTGCTCCTGCTTCTTCGGCGGTTTTGAGGGTTTCTTCCACATTGTCAGTCGTAAAACCGATTTCTATTCCGAAGGGTTGAGTGCTTAAATTCCCTTCTTGAAAACCATCTTTCAGATTTGATTTTGCTAAAGTAACCGAAGCAAAAGAAAGCGTGGTTTCACCCGTAATGAGTTCTCCGTAAGAATTATCAGGCGTGATGAATTTTCTGACAAAGCCGAATGCCCTTTCATAGAATTCAAGTGTTTTGGCAACGTCTTGCACGTAAAGGATTGTGTATGCGAATTTTATCATGGTTGTGGTTTAGGATAAATGATTTTGTGAGCGATTAATGGATTATACAAAAACGTCGGCGAGCAGTTCCACTGTGGGTTAAACCTCACCGACGTTAAGTAAAATATATTAAATCTTAATTCTTAATTCTTAGCTCCCTGCACCGCATTTGGCTTCGCTTGTTGTTGCATTGGGTTTGGCTGTGATGGGCGTTGTCCTTTGAACACTTGGAATCTTGATGGTTGCTCTGGCTCACGTGGGAAAGCGTTGTCGTCCGTGTCAATATCCGCAATTTCCATGAATGGGTCAAGTGTCCATTTCGCTACTTTTTTATCCGTTGGAATTACTTTCTTGATTTCCTTGTCGTTCAAACGCCAAATCTCCGCAGGGAATCTGAAAACTTCGTTTGTTCCGTCTTCATAATTTGCTTGTACGATAACTGGCATCGGTAAACCGCCTTTGTTTTTTACGTTTAATACATAAAAATTCTTGTTTGAATCTACCAATTTCTTTTCGTCTTCCGATAAACCTGACATAAACTGGTCGTATTTTTTCTTGTCGGCTTCGTTGGTTGCGAATTTATCATAAGTATTGTAGAAATCTCTCATGTCTGGATTTTCTTCTACAACTGTCTTCTGAATATCCTTTTTATTACGGATATTACTCATGGTCTGACGTTTAGCTTCGGCATCTTTACGAGCAGCTTCGCTTTTCTTCGCAGGGTCAATGTTGTCTATTCCGTACCATTCTACCGTCTCAAGTGATTGATTTACAGGCTCAACTCCGTAGAACCAACCTTTCCAGAACCAGTCCAAATCAACACCCGATGCGTCTTCCATCGTGCGGAAGAAATCAGCAGGATATGGCTGTTTGAACGCCCAACGACGAGCGTATTCTTTGAAAGCAGCATCGAATAATTCACGCCCCATGACGGTTTCACGCAAGATATTTAATGCCGTGGCAGGTTTTGCATAAGCATTTGCCCCAAAAGCCATGATGTTTTCCGAATTGGTCATAATGGGCACTTGCTGAGACGGGTCAGTCTTCATGTAAGGTACAATGTACTGCGGCTCACCACGACGAGACGGGAAGTTTCTGTCCCATTCTTGTTCCGCTAAATATTGACAAAAAGTATTCAAACCTTCGTCCATCCACGACCATTGTCTTTCGTCAGAGTTTACAATCATCGGGAAGAAA
>JAAFIU010000341.1 GCA_013298805.1 Cytophagales bacterium
CACATACATCAATGAGGGTTTCAATCACAAACTCAAATGTATTTATATCATCATTGAACACCATAAGGTCGTATTGGTCAACGTCAATTACTTCGTCCAATACATCTACGTCTTCTTCAAATTGTTCGAAAGGTCGCATTTATTCTGTTGTGAATGTTAGGTTTACCCTCTTTTCAGTAACATAATACTGATAAAAGAATGATTGTGAAAAATAAAACTCTATAATGGTAGCAAATTTAACAAAATTTCTCAATTTTGGAGAACGGTTTTTAGTTATTAGTTACTGGTGTATTAGTTTTTACGCCCATTAACGCATACACTAATTACCAATAACTAATAACTTATCCCATGACCACAGGTTTAGCCTTCGGAATTTTAGCCGTTTATTTTTTAATGCTTATCGTTGTTGCTCATTATACTTCTAAAGGAGCAGATACTAATACTTTTTTTACTGCTAATAAACAATCTCCGTGGTGGTTAGTGGCAATCGGTATGATTGGAACGTCTATTTCGGGGGTTACGTTCATTTCTGTGCCTGGGGCGGTAGGTGTTGACAAACTTTCTTATTACCAAATCATTCTTGGCAATTTAGTCGGTTATTTTGTCATTGCAACGGTGCTGTTACCTTTGTATTACCGTTTGAATCTGATTTCTATTTATACTTACCTTGAGAAACGTTTGGGAAAATGGTCTTATAAAACAGGTTCTTCGTTTTTCTTATTAGCTCGTACTTTGGGTTCGGCGGCTCGTTTGTTTTTAGCGGTTCAAGTGTTGCAGTTAGCTATTTTTGATGCTTGGGGAATTCCTTTCTGGATTTCGGCTTTGGTGACAATTTCTCTTATTTGGGTTTATACCTATCGTGGAGGTGTAAAAACGATTATTGTTACTGATA
Source organism: Cytophagales bacterium (assembly GCA_013298805.1). GTDB lineage: Bacteria > Bacteroidota > Bacteroidia > Cytophagales > Spirosomataceae > Arcicella. The sequence continues at coordinate 893 of JAAFIU010000341.1, forward strand.
CTTTGCAAACATTTTTCTTGCTAACTGCTTTGGTGCTGACGATTGTCTTGATTGGCAATAAATTAGACTTAGGTTTGGGTGGATTAATTTCTACTATTCAAGAAAGTAAATATTCACAAATGTTTTTCTTCGATGATTTTTCATATAAACATCATTTTGGTAAGGATTTTGTGTCGGGCATTTTTATTGCTATTGTGATGACTGGACTCGACCAAGATTTGATGCAGAAAAATTTAACCTGTAAAAATATCGGCGAAGCTCAAAAAAATATGTTCTGGTTTTGCTGCACTTTTGCCGTGACAACTTTGATGTTTGTAGGCTTAGGAGCGTTACTATATATTTATGCCGATAAAATTGGTTTTGAAATTCCAGCCCGTACCGATTTATTATACCCAAAATTAGCATTAAGTGGTGAGTTTGGGATTTTGGCGGCTGTCACTTTCTTGTTAGGTATTACGGCTGCTACTTATGCCAGTTCAGATTCTGCCCTTACTGCCCTTACAACAGCCTTTTGTATAGATTTTATGCACATTGAAAAATATGAAGAGTCTCAACGAGGAAAGATTAAACACTACGTTCATATTGGTTTTTCAGCGTTGTTTTTTGTGATTATCTTAATATTTCATGCTGTAAGTAGCCAATCTATCATTTCAACAGTTTTTAATATTGCGGGATATACTTATGGACCACTCTTAGGTCTTTTCGCTTTTGGACTTTTCACTAAAAGACCAGTAAGAGATACTTTAGTGCCATTTGTTTGTGTACTTGCCCCAATTTTGACCTATATGCTCGACATAAATTCAAAAGAATGGTTAAATGGTTATCAGTTTGGATTTGAAAAATTATTAGTAAACGGAGCGATTACCTTTATTGGATTGGCTTTATTGAGTAAGAAAAATTAAAAAATGATAGATTAACCTTACTGATTATTGCAAAATTGGTAAGGTTAATCTTTTTCAACGTAATTTTTTTGCACGGTTTTTGACACAAAAAGGTTTATACTTACCCATTGTTATGAAACTAAAACCGCTACAAATTTTTGCACAATTTTCGCTTATTGTTACTTTACTAATGTCAAGTTGTAAAGAAAGTCCCCCTGTGTCAAACCCAGAATTTTCTGCATTAACATTTGACAACCCAGATGCCAACGGTGGAGCTTGGAAAACCATTATTATTAACTCACCTCAAGATTATCCAGTAGAAACTCCTCAAAGTACCGATTCGGAGATATATCAAAAAGAGCTTATTCAGTCTGAAAATGCCGTTTCTCAGCGTACTTATGCCCAAGAAGTAGCCATCAATTATTGGGCTTCTGGGGGTGTTTTACGTTGGAATCAGATTGCGAGAGAATTGGTTGCAAAATATAATCACCCTCCCAAAGAAGGAGAAACTCCAGATCCAACCAAGCCAATGGCTTCTCCGCCATTTGCCGCCCGTGCGTATGCACTATTGAGTGTAGCTCAGTATGATGCTTTGGTAGCTACGTGGTTTTATAAATATAAATATCACCGCCTAAGTCCTTCACATAATGGTGTAAAAAATGCTCTTCCCGAAACAGAACTGCCGTCATATCCTTCTGAAGATGCCGTTATTGCATCAGTTTCTTATAAAATATTGAGTCAATTATTTCCTGCTGAAAATGATTATCTTTATAATAAAGCTCTTGAACATGGAAACACTCGTTTGTGGGCAGGGGCAAATGTAAAAAGTGACATCGTTGTGGGGGGACAATTAGGTACACAAATTGCCCAAAAAGCAATTGACTACGCAAGAAATGATAATTTTGATAATGCCAAAGACAAAGACCATACTTGGAAATCAAAAGCCGATAAAGTTAGAAATGGTTGGATAAGTCAAGATGACCCCAAACACGCACCTTTGTTGCCTTTGATGGGTATGGTACAAACTTGGTTTGATAAAAACGAAGTATTGGGAAATACCCAACCAACTCCACCACCTGTTTTAGGAAGTAAAGAGTTTAAACAAGATATTGATTCGGTTAAAAAAATAGGAGATAGTCGCACCGAAGAACAAAAACGCATTGCTGAATTTTGGGCAGACGGTGTTGGTACTTTCACTCCGCCAGGGCATTGGAATAAAATTGCCGAAGAAATTATTAGAAAAGAAAAATTTACGGAATTACGAATTGCCAAAATCTTGCAACAGCTCAATCGTGCGGAGGAAGATGCCGCCATTGCGTGCTGGGCAACGAAGTACAAATATTTCTTCCCAAGACCTACACAAGTGGATAAGACCATTAAAAATTCATTGAGCGTTCCTAATTTTCCATCTTATACTTCGGGACATTCAACTTTTTCAGCAGCGGCAGCATTGGTTTTGGGGCATTATTTCCCGAAAGACTCTGTGCGTTTAAAGAAAATGGCAAATGAAGCAGGAATGTCCAGAATCTACGGAGGCATCCATTATTTCTGTGATAATGAAGGCGGGAAAATGTGTGGGGAAAAAATTGGGAAATTAGCGGTTGATTGGGGGAGGTAGATTTTTATTTCTTCCAAAATTAATTTGCAAATACGCCATTTGTCATATATATTTATGCCATAATGTGAATTTGTAAATATGAAACAGCCAATTGTATTAACTCGCCTGAAAAATCCTTTGGATTTAATAGAGCTTTCTCGCAAGGGATTAAGCCGTGCAGCGGTAGATTTAGTGGCTAAAAAACTAAGTCTTACTGACCGTGAAATGGCACGAATTTTAAATATTTCAGAAAGAACTTTTCATAGATATACGCCTGATACACAATTAGATACTTCAAGCACAGAACGACTTTTGAAATTAATGCTCTTGTACCAACACGGCGAGGAGGTATTTGCCAATCTCGAAGACTTCAAACCTTGGATGCGTCAATCTATGCGAATTTTTGGCGATAAATCAGCCCTTGATTTATTAGATACCGTTACTGGTTTTGAATGGGTGGATAATGTATTGAGCAGAATTGAATTTGGGACGTATTCATGATAAAATTATTTCGTCTTCAATCGGCACGTTACGGTTTAACTAAAGATTTTTTATCGGGAAAAGGAGCAGAGCTTACGGGCGGACGTTGGAATCCCGTAGGAATGCCAGTGGTTTACACTTCTCGAACGGTAGAATTAGCTTCTTTAGAATATTTAGTACACTATTTTGAAGGTTTTCCCAATAGCAAACTACCCGATTTATTAGTGGGAACAATTGAAATTGCACAAGACGATATTTTGACAATTGAAGCAGAAATGTTGCCTAAAAATTGGCGAAACTCCCCCGCTCCAAAATCTTTACAAGCCGTAACTAATCAATGGTTTAAAAGTAAAAAGTTTTTAGCCTTACAAATCCCAACGGCGGTACATTCGGCCCAAACAGAACTTTCATATAACGTACTGTTGAATCCTCTTCACGAGCGAATGAACGATAGTATTCTCACGAAAATATCTCCATTTTACTTTGACAGTCGCTACCAAAAGCCACAAATTCAAGGGAA
>JAAFIU010000014.1 GCA_013298805.1 Cytophagales bacterium
ATTATCTTTGCAATTACTCAATAAAATAACAGATAAAGAGAGTATCAAAAGTAGAAGAAAATTAGCAGGGTGGAATGACCAATATCTAATAAAGCTACTCTCTAATATTTAAATGCGTTTAACCTGATTGACAAAAGCTATTTTGAAAGTCAGGTTGCTTTATTGAAGATAATTCCGATTGATAAAAGCGTTATTGATACTGCTATTGATTTACGTCAAAAAAGAAAATGTCTGTTGGAGATAGCATTATTGCCGCAACGGCTTTGCTTTATGATTACGAACTTTACACAAGAAACACTTCTGATTTTAGTTGGATTAAAGGGTTAAGGGTTGTCAATCCATTTACTGATTTATAAAATTTTACCCCCGCATCACCTCATGCAAAACCGCCAATGATTTCACTTCTGTCAATGTATCCACGTGCAAGCGATAGAATAAAATGATTGAATCTAATAACTGATTTCTGGAAAAACGGTCAATCTTTGGAGCTTTATCGTATTGTGTATTCATCAATACATCCAACTGATTTTCAAGCACTTTCGTCAATACTGGCAGATTATTCAGGCTCAATTCATGCGAAATTTCGTGGGCATTTTCGGGCGAAAAACCTAAGTACTTTCCAAATTGTAAGAGAAACTGTAAATGGAAATTCTCAAAATGTTCCATTGTGCCATCAAGCCAAAGAATGGAATTATTTAAGAAATGAAAAAGATTGGTGTTGCCCGTTTCTTCGTGAAGCGATTTTGACAGAATTTCGGTAATAAATAGTGCAATGGAAGATTTATAAATATCGAAAGGAATTGTCTGAAATGGCGCATTGCATTTTATCTCCGAAATCCGCTGAATGCCTTTTCCATCTTTATGATAAATAACTAAATCTAAAAGCGTAAGTGGCTGAAATAGTGCAATTTTATTCTTTGATTTCGCACTCCTAACGCCATTTTCGATATAAGTCTGAATCCCAAATTGTTCGGTATAGATTTTCACAATTACCGAGGTTTCTCGATAACGAATGTAATTAATAACTATGCCACGGGTTTTGTAAAGCATTTTATGTCGATGTTAGATGTTCGGTTTTCGATGTTGGGTCTTCAAATATTACTAACATCAAACATTAAAAAACTATCTTCAATTTTTCTGTTTATTTTCGGAATAACGAACATCAAACATCGAAAACCGAACATCACATTTCTCTTTTCCAAGTCAATTTCTCAATAGGAATATTCTGTTCAATTCTATCTCTTAAAATCTCCATAATTTCCTCCACAGGTATTTCGGGGTCAAAGCGGATTGGCTCTTTAAAGGTCACGGTCAAAGTAGTATTTGCTTTCTTGAAACGTAATCCCTTTTTATCAAATGCTCTTCTAAAACCATTAATAACCACTGGCACAACAATCGGGTTATGCGTTTTTATCAAATGAGCCGTTCCCTTACGTAAAGGTGCGTAAGGCGTAGTTGTACCTTGCGGAAAACTTACTACCCAACCATAGGATAATCCTTTGCCAACTTTATCATCCGCCGAAGTATCCACCGCACGTTTCACATCTTTGCCCTCAGCTCGCCACGAACGATTCACTAAAATTGCTCCTGCTTGTGAGAAAACCTTCGGCAAAAAACCACCTTCTTTCATCGTTTCAGAAGCCGCCACATAAAATACTCTCGAACGTGGTGCTAATAGATAAATCGGAAAATTAACGGAATTTCTAAAACCCCATTTTACGCTAAAGAAAATATGATACAGAGCTATCACATCCATAAAGTAAGTCTGGTGATTGGATAAAAATAATACGCCTGTCCGTGGCAATCCTTCTAAATGTTGTGTTCCACTAATCTGCGTTTTATTCACTCCTCGCAAACGAGTATAAGTTATCACACCCAAAATCATCACGATTATTCTCTTTAAAAACACGGAGTTTCCAAACGGGTCTCGTTCAAAAAAACCGAAAACATCTATCATTGAGAGAAACTTTTTTACCATCGAATTCATATTGGCTACTTACTGTTATGTAAATGGAAAACAAATAGTCGAAGATAGGTATTTTTTAGTAAATTGTCTTAGCATTCAATCTGCTGATTTCGGCTAAAATCTCTTCATCATGAAACAAACAACCTTTTTTGTATTACTATTCCTGCTGGTTTTCAAAGGATTATCCCAAAAAATCATCGAACGACCAATCATTTATGATTCTACTCGAAAAGCTCTTTCATTACAGTATCTTCAAGAACGACATGGGCTAATTCTCACAGAACCAACCGTTTCGCCCAAAATTATTGTATCTCACTGGACAGCAATCCCGACACTTGAAGGTTCATTTAATGCTTTTAATCCTGTTTTACTACCAAATGTCCGCAAAGAATTGAAAGGGGCAAGTCCATTGAATGTTTCAATCCATTTTTTGGTAGATAGAGACGGAACAATTTACCGATTGATGCCCGAAAATCTGATGGCTCGCCACGTCATCGGGTTAAATTGGTGTGCTTTGGGCATTGAAAATGTTGGCGATGGCAGTAAATTCCCACTGACCGAAGCACAACTAAAAGCCAATATTTGGTTAGTAAAATACCTCAAAAAGAAATATCAATCTATTGAATATTTAATCGGGCATCATGAATATACTTCGTTTCAAAACACACCGCTTTGGAAAGAAACAGATGCCAATTATCGAACTGAAAAAAGCGACCCAGGGAATGAATTCATGCAAAAACTAAGAAATGGCGTGAAAAAGCTGAACTTGAAGGGGAGTTATTAGTTGTTAAATTAAACTTATTTCACATTTAAAACATGAATGTACTCATCACAGGAGGTTCTGGCTTAGTCGGAACTCGACTCACAGAAATACTCATTTCCAAAGGCTTTACCGTTTCGCACCTTAGCCGTAAACCAAATTCAACAACAGGTAAAATCAAAACCTTTCATTGGGATATTGCAAAAGGCATCATTGACGAAAAGGCAATTGAGGAAGCTGATTATCTTGTGCATCTTGCGGGTGCAGGTATTGCCGATGAAAATTGGAGCGAAGAACGAAAACAAGAAATTATCGAAAGTCGCACGAAGTCTATTCAATTAATTACGAATAAACTGCAAACCATTCCTCATAAAATTAAATCTTTTGCTTCGGCTTCGGGTATTGGTTTTTATGGAGCAGATACGGGGGATGAACATATTTCGGAACTACATACATCAGGCATTGATTTTGTAGCAGATTGTTGTATTCAATGGGAAGCGGCAGCCGACGAAATCCAAAGTTTGGGAATCAGAACAGTGAAATTACGTACTGGAATTGTTTTGAGTGAAAAAGGGGGAGCTTTACCAAGAATCATCCAACCTGTTCGTTGGGGCGTTGGGGCAGCTTTGGGAACGGGCAAGCAATGGCAATCATGGATTCATTTAGATGATTTATGTGAATTGTATGTAAAGTCATTAACCGATGATAACATGAAAGGCTTTTACAATGCCGTAGCTCCAAATCCTGTGACCAATTATGATTTAACGAAACTTTCGGCTCAAGTTTTGAAACGTCCATTTTGGATGCCTAACGTTCCTGCTTTTGCTTTAAAGTTAGTTTTTGGCGAAATGGCAAGTATTGTATTGGGGGGAAATTATGTTTTAAACCAAAGAATTAAGTTAGAAACAGATTTTCAGTATAAATTTACAGATGCGAAAACGGCTTTGGAAGATTTACTAAAATAAGAATCTCTTCAGTTCGATAACTTTAAACACAAAAAGAGTGAAAAACATTTTAATCTACTGCGGTTCATCAGCAGGTCACAACGAAATTTATAAAAAAACAGCCACTCATGTTGGTGAAACACTTGCTAAACAAGGACTTAGCTTAGTTTACGGCGGTGGTAGCGTTGGTTTAATGGGAACAGTTGCCGATGCAATTTTGGCAAATGGTGGAGAAGCCATCGGGGTAATTCCGTCTTTTATGGAACCTTGGGAAGTTCAACACAAAGGTTTAACTGAATGTATCGTTACAGAAACGATGCACACTCGTAAGCAAATTATGGCGGAGAAATCGGATGCTGTTATTGCTTTACCAGGTGGTTGGGGAACATTAGACGAACTTTTTGAAATATTGACGTGGCGACAATTGGGTCTTCACAAAATGCCAATTGGCGTGTTAAACACCAATGGTTTTTACGATGATTTATTAAAAATGCTCGAAAAGATGGTTTCGGAAGGATTTTTGAAGGAAGCTAATTTGAAATTCTTAATCGTTGATGATAACATTGAGTCTTTATTAGAAAAACTCAAAAATGATTCTTTTGAAGGAGAATTGGTTGGAAAGTGGATTGGCAGAGCTTAACTCAATTCTGAATTTGGATTCGTTGGATTAGTGGATTTGGGGATTTTTACATAAAATTATTCCTAAAAATCCGATAATCTGACGAATCCAAGTTCAGACAGGGGCGCAGACTACACCTTGTTTACCTAACAATTTTAAAACACACTTTTCGTTTATTACAAAAATAGCTATCATTTTCTCTATGAAAACCACTCTCCAAATTCTTTGCACTGTCTCATTGCTATTCATTCAAAATTTATTGCTTTTTGCTCAAAACAAGCCCGAAAATATCGGTTCTGCCGTCAATACTGAATATTCTGAATTAAATCCTGTAATGTCTCCCGATGGGAAAATATTATATTTTGGACGAAAAAACCATCCACAAAATAAGTTCGGCATGGCAGGGACAGAACAAATTGCTGGCTCGCAAGATATTTGGTATTCCGAAAGCCTTATGGGTGCCTGGACGACCTCAAGACGAATGTCCGAAGCTCTAAACCGTGACCAATACAATACGATTTACAGTGTTTCTCCCGACGGTCAAACGATTTTGGTAAAAGGTGCTTATGTAAACGGACAATACGAAACTCGTGGGTTTTCTATTTCAAAAAAAACAGCCTCGGGTTGGGACGTTCCAAAGAAATTAGACATTCCTAAATACGAAAAATTGAGTCGTGGCAAGAACGAGTACGGTTATCTTTCAAATGATGGCAAAGTGCTTTTGATGGCATTTTCAGAAAAGAAAAATTCCGATGAAGATGATATTTACGCCTCATTTTTAGAAAAAGACGGCTCATGGTCTGAACCAATGAACTTGGGCGACGACGTAAACACGGATTTTACCGAAACAACCCCTTTCTTAGCGGCAGACGGCAAAACGCTTTATTTTTCGAGTAATCGTGAAGGCGGAAAAGGGAGTAATGACATTTGGGTTTGTAAAAGAAAAGACGAAACTTGGATTAATTGGACAGAACCTACCAACTTAGGCGAACCCATCAATACCGACCAATACGATGCCTATTACACCATTTCGGCAGCGGGCGATTATGCTTATTTCATTTCGGGAAATAATTCGCTCGGGAAAAAAGACATTTTCCGCTTGAAATTAGACCAACCAAAACCCGTTGAAGTTCCTGCAAGTACGACTTCGCCAATGGCAGGAGGGGAGACAAAACCAAACGACACAAAACCTACAAAAACTGAAACGACAAAATCTGACCCTGTGGTTTTGGTTTCTGGAAAAGTAATTGATGCCAAAACGGGTAAAGTGCCTGCCAACACTAAAATCATTTATGAAGATTTGACCAATGGCAAGGAGTTAGGCGTTGCCACGCCCGACCCAATTACGGGTATTTACAAAATCGTTTTGCCTTATGGTAAAAACTACGGGATTATGACCAAGATTGAAGGCTATGTTGGAACGTCTCAAAACATAGATTTGACAAAACTAAACGGCAAATATCTCGAAATTGAAGGAAAAGACATGACCGTAAAGCCAGTTGAAGTCGGCGTTAAAGTTGAGATGAATAACATTTTCTTTGAATTTGGTAAAGCAGCCCTCAAATCAGAATCATATCCAGAATTAAATCGTATTGCTGAGTTTTTCAAAACCAATAAAAAAATCATTTCAGAAATCAGTGGACACACCGATAATGTAGGTTCTGATGAAGTAAACAATAAACTCTCTCAAGAACGTGCCGATGTCGTGCGTAACTACTTACTCACGCAAGGCGTGCCTGCCGAACATATTACGGCAAAAGGTTACGGTAAAACTCGTCCAAAAGTGAATAATGATACCCCAGAAAATCAGGCGATTAACCGACGTGTTGAGTTTGAAATTTTGAAAAATTAGAATCAATACCCATGCAAAACCAATGCCCTTGCGGTTCAAACAAAGCTTTTGAAGAATGTTGCCAACCTATCATTGAAGGTAAAATCTCTGCCCCTACAGCCCAAGCCTTAATGCGTTCACGGTATTCGGCTTATGTTACGGTTGCATCTCAGTATTTGATTGAAAGCACTCATATTTCACAAAGAGTCAATTATTCTAAAACCGAAATTGAAGCGTGGGCAAAGGAAAGTTCGTGGCAAAAATTAGAAGTTCTTTCTTGCAAAAAAGGATTAGAAAATGACGATTTAGGCGAGGTAGAATTTAAAGCCTATTATCGAGACAAAAAGAATGTCCTTCAAATTCACCATGAGCAATCGGTCTTCAAAAAAGAGGATGGAGCTTGGTTTTATGTAAGTGGAAAAATTGTTCCTCCGCCCAAAAGTGAAGTAATATCAATCAACCGAAATGCTCCTTGTCCTTGCGGAAGTGGGAAGAAGTTTAAGAAATGTTGTGGGGGGGAATTTTTATCGTAAAACGGCAATTTTCAAGAGAATTTGCCGTTTTTTTGTTTTCACACTTTTAACAAAACCTACTTCTGTTATGTCCAAAATCTTCAATTCTTTCATCTTATTAATTTTCTCATTTCACCAAATTCAAGCACAAAACACTAAAACCCCTGAGATTTGGGCTGAAAGCGATTCTATCACTATTAAAGAGTACGGTTATACTTATAGACATTCAATAAGCAAAACGAAAGATACTCTAAGCTACGGAACAAGTGATAATTTAAACATCATTAAAATTATCAATGATAATGGTGATACTATTGTTCTGAAACACAAAAATCCTCCATTTGAAGAAAAATTTTATGTAAAGGTCAATTCACCAAAAGGCTCTGTTGTGATTGAATATAATTTTTGGGAATCTCGAAGTAATCTTACAAACGAATATTTTACTAAAAATAATGGAAAGGTAAACATTGAACTTCCAGGGGCTTTTGAATTAGCAAATATTGTCTATTCAATTACAAAAGATGGGTTACAAAACAGAAACAGAATTTTTCATGAAGGTGCTTATTATCAATAAGTTATAAAACATTTTTCACCTTTCAAAGAGCATCCTCTTATTAAAAAATTAGATGCTGATGGAGATAATTACTCGGCATTTCGAGATAATTCCATTTGCTATAAATTCAAAGACAATAAACTTGTTTTAGGCTTGTATAATATCGTTAAAGGTAAGGAAATTAAGGATAATTATTTCACTCAACTACTCCCATTAATTCAAGATTTTGCTGATAAAACCAAGTTTCAAGATTTTTATAAATCTCATGAATCGTATTATCAGAAACTTATCGAAGAAGAAAACACACAAGTACCAATCAAAAAAATGTGGACTTGGTTAGAAAATGAGTTTACTAATAAAAAGGACACTTACAAGGTTGTTTTCTCCCCTCTTATCAATGGAAGCCATAGGACAGAGGGGTTTTCTCTAATCTCTAATGGCAAATGGTCTCATGAAATTGTCATGCTTATATGCGGTACAAATCGTTATGAAAATTCAAAATTAACCTCTAAACAGATTGAGGGGCAATTATCTCGAATTGTATTTACTGAAATTGATCATAACTATGTTAATCCAAAAACTGATAGATTAGGGAAGCAAATTATTCCTATTTTTAAACAAAACAAATGGATTGATTCAACAGCTACTGACAAAGATGGTTTCAATTATTTGAAAACAGGAGGTGCAAAATCTGTCTTTAATGAATACATGACTTGGGCTGCCTTTACGCTTTATGCACATGATAATTTTTCAAAAGAAGATTTTGATTTCATCAATAAAAGTGCTGAAAAATTAATGATTGAAGGACGAAGATTCGTAAAATTCAAGGAGTTTAATGAGAAATTACTTGAAATGTACCTTGCTCGAAAAGAAGGCGAAAAGGTAACAGATATTTATACAAAGATTTTAGAGTGGGCTTCGAGTCAATAGGTAGAATTATTTTAATCTTGATTCATTATTCAAACCTTTTCCCCAAAAAATCAGTTAATTTTACAGATATTATTCTCGCCACGAATGGCTTTTGATTTTTAGGAATCAAGCGATTCGTGGCTATTGGTGTTTAGGGATTTTAGGGGTTTAGGGTTTAAGGAAAACCATAATCCCAAAATCCCTAAACCCCCAAACCCCAAAATTATGCTCGTTAAAGATTTCTTGACCCTTTACCGTGAAGACGGTTTCATAAAAACGATTACCGAACAGATAAAATCGCCGAATGAATATCCGAATATGCAAATAAAAGGCATTGTGGGCAGTTTAGACGCTGTTGTTGCTTCGGCGGTGCATCTTCTCAATCCTCAACAAACACACCTTTTTGTCCTTTCTGACCGTGAAGAAGCGGCTTATTTCATCAACGATTTACAGAATTTGGTAGGAGAGGAGTTCGTTTTGGGCTTCCCGATGTCTTACAAAAGGGCGTATCAGTATGAGGAAGTTGATAATGCCAACGTACTCATGCGGGCGGAGGTTTTGAACAAACTTAACAATGCTCCTTCGGGTTTGTTGTTGGTAACATATCCCGAAGCTCTTTCTGAAAAAGTGATTAACCGTCGGTCTTTATCGAAGAATACTTTCACGATAAATGTCAACGAAAAATTAGATACCAATTTCTTGGGAGAAGTTTTGGGAAGTTACGATTTTGAGAAAACCGACTTTGTTTACGAAGCTGGTCAGTATTCGATTCGGGGTGGAATTGTGGACGTGTTTAGTTACGCCAATGACTTGCCTTATCGTATTGATTTGTTTGGAGATGAGGTTGAAAGTATCAGAACTTTCGACCCAGAATCTCAACTTTCGGTAGAATCTGTTTCAAGAATTAACATTATTCCTGATGTTCAAAATCGACTGATTCAAGAAACTCGTGAGCCGTTTTTGAGCTTTCTTCCAAAAGATGCTCGACTTTGGTTTAAGGACGTTGAATTGACCTTAGAAATCATCGAAAAATGTTTTGAGAAGGTAGAGGGCAACTTCCAAGAGATAATCGCTAAAAGTGGCGGAATTCAAGTAATTTCCGACCCTACGCAACTATTCGAGACTCGCAAGGGTTTCTTGAAATTGATTAAAGAATTTGGTATCGTGGAGTTTGGCAGACGTTTTCATTTCAAAGCCGAAAAAATCCTTTTGCAAGCTAAACTTCAACCTGCTTTCAATAAAGATTTCAAACGTTTGGCGGATAATCTTCGTGAAAATCAAGGGCTTCATTTTACCAACGTAATTACAGCAGATTCTCCCAAGCAGTTAGAACGTCTTGCGACAATTTTTGATGAAATTGATAGAAATGTTCGTTTTCAACCACTAAATATTTCTTTGCGTGAAGGTTATGTGGACGAACACATGAAATTGGTTTGTTACACCGACCATCAGATTTTTGACCGTTTTCATCGTTTCAGAGAAAAAAGCAAATACTCAAAGTCAAAAGCTCTGACTTTGAAGGAATTACGAAGTTTACAAATCGGCGATTTTGTTACCCACGTTGATTATGGAATTGGGCGTTTTGCGGGTCTTGACCGTGTAGCAGTTGGTGATTCTGAACAAGAAGCTATTCGGCTGATTTACAAAGACAACGATGTGTTGATGGTTTCCATTCACTCATTGCATAAAATTGCTAAGTATTCGGGCAAGGAAGGCGGGCCACCAACGATGTCAAAATTGGGTTCGCAGGACTGGGATAATAAGAAATCGAAAGTTAAAAAGCAGGTTAAAGACATTGCCAAAGAATTGATTTCGCTCTATGCCAAACGTAGAATGGCTCCAGGTTTTGCTTTCTCGCAAGATAGTTTCATGCAGGTAGAATTGGAATCTTCTTTCTTGTACGAAGACACGCCCGACCAAGCAAAATCAACAGCAGACGTAAAAGCCGACATGGAAAAACCTCACCCAATGGACAGATTAGTTTGTGGCGATGTGGGTTTTGGTAAAACTGAAGTTGCCATCAGAGCGGCCTTCAAAGCCGTTGCAGACTCAAAACAGGTAGCGATTTTAGTTCCTACAACGGTTTTAGCCATGCAACATTACCGTACTTTCCGTGACCGTTTAGAGAATTTTCCTTGTCGGGTTGAATACATTAACCGTTTCAAATCGGATAAACAGATTAAAGAAACGCTCAAAAGAGTTGCAGCAGGAGAAACTGATATTCTCATCGGAACGCATAGAATTGTCAACAAAGATGTTCTGTTCAAGAATTTGGGCTTGATGATTATTGACGAAGAGCAAAAATTTGGGGTTAAGGTAAAAGACCGTTTGAAGGAAATGAGGATTAATATTGATGCTCTGACTTTGACGGCAACACCAATCCCGAGAACGCTACATTTTTCGTTGATGGGAGCAAGAGATTTATCAATTATTGCCACGCCTCCGCCAAACCGTCAGCCAGTTACCACAGAATTACAAGTTTTTAGCGAAACACTAATCCGTGATGCGGTGAGTTATGAACTCAAACGTGGCGGACAGGTTTATTTTGTGCATAATCGGGTCAATGAATTAGAATCTATTGCGAATATCATCCTCCGCATGGTTCCTGATGCTAAAGTTGGTCTTGCTCATGGACAAATGGACGGCGATAAGCTCGAAAAAGTAATGATGAATTTCATCGAAGGACATTATGACGTTTTGGTTTCAACCAATATTATTGAATCTGGACTTGATATTCCGAACGCCAATACCATTTTTATCAATCACGCTAACCATTTTGGACTTTCGGATTTACATCAAATGCGTGGTCGAGTGGGTCGTTCCAATAAAAAGGCTTTCTGTTTTCTTCTAACACCAGCACTTTCTCTACTCACGAGCGATGCACGCAAACGTTTGAGTGCTTTAGAAGAGTTTTCTGATTTGGGTGATGGCTTTAAAGTTGCCATGCGAGATTTGGATATTCGTGGAGCAGGAAACTTGTTGGGAGCAGAGCAAAGTGGTTTCATTACCGATTTAGGTTATGAATTATATCACAAAATTTTGGACGAGGCCGTTCAAGAATTAAAAGAGAATGAATTCCGAGAGCTTTTTGAAAAACAGTTATCCGAAACCGTTGAATCACTCAAAGTAGATTGCCAAATTGAAACAGATTTGACCGTACTCATTCCAGAAAAATACGTAAGCAGTATTTCTGAAAGATTATCGCTTTACACCCAATTAGACGATATGAAAAACGAAGAAGAATTGGTCAAATTTGAAAGAATGGTCAAAGACAGATTCGGTCCTTTGCCTCCAGAGATGAAAGATATTATCGAAATTGTGCGAGTTCGGTGGATTGCAGAATTGCTTGGAATGGAAAAAATATTGCTCAAAAACAATAATCTGAAATGTTACTTCGTTTCATCAGAGAACGAAAAGTATTATAAATCAGCGACTTTTGGCAAGATTCTTGACTACGTAAAATTGAATTCTCGTAAATGTTCACTTAAAGAAGCAAAAGGTAAACTGATACTTATTTTTGAGAAAATTACGTCAATTGAAGAATTAAAAGGTATATTGAGAGATATTATTGGTAGAGAATCAAAGTAGAAACGGCTTTTGAGCCAAACTTATCAGCTATTTCCACCAAATATTACGCTGAATTACCTTAACTTTGCAGTCCTTTTCACGATATTTTTATCGTTTTGAAGCAGAATTTAAATCATTTATTTATATCACGACAATCAAATTAATCAACAGATGAAGTTGTCCCTCAAATCAGTGGCGATTATTTTAACTGGACTTGCTTTAGTAAGTTCATGTAAATCAAAAAAGCCAAGTAGCGTAAAAATAGGTAAAGGAAGTACCGCAACTGGTATTGCTTACAATAAAAAAGGTGGTTTTCAAGTTGATAAAACGTTCAAAGGTCAGCCAACTGGCCCTAACTTAGTATTCGTTGAAGGCGGTCGCTTTACAATGGGTGCTTTGGAAGAAGATGTTATCAATTCAAGAGATAACTTAGAAAGAACCGTATCGGTACAGTCATTTTACATGGATGAAACTGAAATTGGTAATGTTCACTACCTTGAATATTTGAATGCCATTCAAAAAGATTCTTCTCAAGAATTCTATGAATCAGCCCTTCCTGATACTTTAGTTTGGAAAAATGAATTAGCTTTTAACGATTCCTACGTTGAGCAATATTTGCGTTATCCAGGTTTTCGGATGTACCCAGTTGTGGGTGTTTCTTGGACTCAAGCCTCAGACTATTGTAATTGGCGTACTGCGGCAGTCAATAATGACATTGCTATGAAGAGCCAAAAAAGCAAAAAAGTGAGTAAAAAAAGCCCTAAAACCAAAGGAAAAGCTGAGACAAAAACACCAACTCCTGCCTTTGCGGCTGGACAACGTTTACAGATTGAATCGGGTAAAGTGCTTCCTGCATACCGTCTTCCTACTGAAGCTGAATGGGAATACGCTGCAAAGGCAATGATTGGTACTCAGTATGAAGATGAAAACCAAACCAATCAAAGAATTTATCCTTGGGATGGCCCTAATATGCGTGCTGCTCGTGGCAAGAAAAAAGGTACGATGTTAGCCAACTTTAAGCGTGGACGTGGTGACTATGCAGGTATTGCGGGTAAGTCAAATGATGGTGCAATTATTACAAATGAAATCTATTCTTACCCTGCCAATGACTTCGGTTTATACCAAATGGCTGGTAACGTCAATGAGTGGGTTTATGACTTATATCGCCCATTGTCTTATGAAGATTTTAACGACTTAAACCCTATCCGTAGAAGTGATTATTTAGATAAAGAAAAGAGTTATGACAAGAAAAATGACAACTCTTTAATTGACAATAAGTCACGTGTTTACAAAGGTGGTTCGTGGGCAGATGTAGCTTATTGGTTAGCTCCAGGAACTCGTCGTTTCATTGACCAAGATTCAGCAACATCAACCATCGGTTTCCGTTGTGCAATGATTAGAGCTGGTACTAATAAATAGAAATTATATTTAAAAAAAGAGCCGTAAGTTTGATTACTTACGGCTCTTTTTTGTTTACAAAGCAGTAGCAATTGCAATGATAGAAATGTCTTTTGCCCCCACATCATTCAACGCCATCACGCACGATTCGAGCGTTGCACCCGTTGTGAGGGTATCATCCACAATCACAATTTTACGTTCTGAAAGTCCTTCGGGTTTATCCACAAAAAAGACCTCTTGCATATTTTGATAACGTTCAATTCTTGATTTTTTGATTTGGGTTTCAGTTTCAATTCCTCTTTTCAAAATATCGCTTTTCCATTCTACCCCAAGACTCTCAGATAAACCTTTGGCAAACGAATCAGATTGATTATACCCTCGAATGAGCAATCGGTTTTTATGTAGAGGAACAGGCAAAATAAGGTCAAAATCCGCAGAAAAGCCATTTTCTCGTAAATCTGCCCCGTACCACTGACCTAACATATCTCCAATTTCCTGATTGCCTTTATACTTCAATGCGTGCATCATATTTTGAACTTTTCCACCTTTAATGAACTTCAAATACGAAAGTGTATGTTTGAGTTTTACTCTTCCAGCAAACTTATTAACAAGTTGTTGGTCTGGTAAAATGTGGGAGTTTGTCTTGGGTAATTCAAAGCGACAATCAGTACAAATTTGATTTTCGTTGAGTTCTAATGGTTGTTCACAACCCGCACAGATTCGGGGAAAGATGAGGTCAAGGAAAGCGTGTAGCATTGGTTTATATTGTTTATTTTTTAGAATTCATTTCACAAAACCTTTTGAAAAGATTTGTTTCGGTGATATTGATTAACTTTGTAAAACTGGTGATTTTAAGTTTACTGTTTATCTGTAAAAATACTAAAAAATATCAATTTGTACTCATGCAAAATCAACAAAATAAATCTATGAGTTTAGTTACTGAATTTAATGATTACCGAGGTAAAATGAATGAAAAAATCATGGCTTCGGATAATAAAGTTATCAAAAGAATTTTCAATCTTGACACCAATACTTACGCCGAAGGAGCATTATCTGAGAAGACAAAAGAGATGATGGGTTTGGCGTGTTCAATGGTTTTACGTTGCGATGATTGCGTAAAATATCACTTGGGAAAATGCTATGAATTAGGCGTAAAATCCGAAGAAATTCAAGAAATTTTTTCAGTGGCAACTTTAATCGGCGGAACAATTGTAGTCCCACATTTACGCCGTGCTACTGAATATTGGGAAGCTTTAATTAATGAGTGATTGAACGAATGATTGTTTGAGTGCATAATTTGACAAAAGTACATTTTACCAATTCAAACATTCACTATTTCAGTCATTCCATCTTTGAAATATATGGAAAATTTATCCCACGAATGGGAATTATTATTAGATAAATTAGAACAATCGCTGGGCAAACGTCCTGCCGATTTAGACTCAGTTTTGTTCCTCATGGGCGTGCAAGAATTGGGCAAAGGGCATCAATTTTTCACCAAAGAACAAAAACAAGATTTGATGCACATCGCTATTTGCAAAGCATTAAGTTTTAGTGGCATTTATGAACTCGAAGGGATTGATCAGGATGGTTGGCCTCATTGGAAATTGGTTCAACAATTACCTTTTGTCAATATCGTTGAGCAAGAAAAACTCATGAAAGCTCACGTTATTGAGTATTTTGATAAAGAAGTATTCGTTTAATTGGTAGGACAGTTTAGAAAACTGTCAAATAATCTAACAGGTTAAGTCCTGTTCTAATTCATGAAAATTTTAACTTATAATGTCAATGGTATTCGTTCGGCAATGTCTAAAGGATTTGCAGATTGGTTAAAAGCCACAAACGCCGATATGATTTGCCTTCAAGAAGTAAAGGCAGAAGAGCATCAAATCGACAAAGCAATTTTTGAAGAAATGGGCTATCAGGTCTATTGGCATCATGCCGAGAAGAAAGGATATTCTGGTGTGGCAATTTTCACGAAGGTTACACCTAAAAAAATAGTTCATGGGTGTGGAATAGAAATTTACGATCGTGAGGGTAGGGTGTTACGTACAGATTTTGAAGATTTTTCGTTAATGTCTGTGTACATGCCTTCGGGGTCGAGTGGGGATGAACGTCAAGGTTTCAAGATGCAGTGGCTTACCGATTTTCACGAGTATATCCATGAATTGAAAAAGACAGTTCCTAATTTGATTATTTCGGGAGATTATAATATTTGTCATCATCCGATTGACATTCATAATCCAAAATCAAACGCCAACAGTTCTGGATTTTTACCAGAGGAAAGAGCTTGGGTTGGTAGTTTTTTAGAGAACGGCTTTATTGATACTTTCCGTCATTTCAATCAAGAACCTCATCATTATACTTGGTGGAGTTATCGGGCAGGAGCAAGGACAAAAAATTTAGGTTGGCGGATTGACTATCATTGTGCTACTGAGCCTATGCGTGAACGTTTGGTTCGTTCCGCAATACTTTCTGAAGCTAAACACTCTGACCATTGTCCTGTTTTGTTGGAGATTAATTGATTATTTAGCCACAAAGGCACCAAGTCGCAAAGTTTTAAGTCTTTGTGCCTTAGTGACAAAATAGAAATCAACGAATACTATGATAACAAATTTTGATGAATTAGACTTAAATAAGAAATATTCTTACGCTGATTATTTAACGTGGAAGTTTCAAGATTTTGTGGAAATAATTAGGGGAAAAATCTATAAAATGTCACCCGCTCCACTACGTTATCATCAGCAGATATCTGTCAGAATTACCTCAGATATTGACCATTATCTAAGAAGAAAATCATGCAAGGTTTATTCTGCTCCGTTTGATGTGAGAATACCCATGAATGGCGAAGAAGGAGAAGATGCCATTTACACCGTTGTCCAACCAGATATTTGCGTGATTTGCGATCCTAAAAAGTTGGATGATAGAGGTTGTATGGGAGCTCCAGATATGATTGTTGAAATTATTTCTCCTTCAACCGCTAAAAAAGACCTCAACGAAAAGTTAGATTTATACGAAAGTTCGGGAGTTCGGGAATATTGGATATTTTTTCCGATGGAAAGATTCATTATGGTACACCTTTTGAATGATAAAGGTATCTATGAATTGATTGGAAGTTTCGAGCCAAATGTCGAAACACCAACTATCAAAGTCAATATTTTTCCTGATTTAGAAATAATAATGGAAGACATTTTTTCAATTTAAGAACCGTCTAAATTGAAAGTTTAAATTTTCAAAAACTATGACAACTTCACCCATTGCTACGCTCTTGATGCGTATTGAGGAATACAAACGAAAATATTATCTCAATAGGCTCATTAAAGGTTCTATTTTTTCAGCGGCGGTTATCCTGTCCGCTTTTTTGGTTTTTAATACCCTCGAATACTTCGGGCATTTTGGCACTACTTTTAGAACGATTCTCTTCTTTTCGTTCTTGGGTGCGTTCTTAGTTTCCCTCATTTTTTGGGTTGTTAAACCTTTGATGTTCTTGTATGGTGAACGTAAACCTTTATCCAACGAATTAGCCGCCGACCAAATTGGAAAGTTTTTTCCTGAAGTAGGAGATAAGTTGGTGAACACTCTTCAGCTAACCAAAACACTCGACCGCAATCAAAATGAATTGCTTTTGGCTTCCATCAAACAGAAGTCAGAACAGTTGGGGTATTTGAAATTTGCTGATGCAATCAAAATCAATGAAAACCGAAAATATCTCAAATTTGCGGCTCTTCCTGCCGGTGCAATTGCTTTGATTTTAATGCTTTATCCTGCATTTTTCTCAAAAAGCACCGAACGCATTGTAAATTTCAAAAACGAGTACCAAGAAGAAGCTCCTTTTTCATTCGTTTTAGAGAATAAAAAAATGCAAGCATTTAAAAATGAGGACTTTACGGTAAATTTATCGCTTCAAGGTAATACAATTCCAGAATCTGTTTATCTGATGCACAACGACCGCAAACTCAAAATGGAAACGGTTGACAAGCGTCATTATACCTATACTTTCTCAAAAGTTCAACAAAGTTTTGATTTCAAATTTGAAGCAGCGGGTTTTAAATCAGGCGAATATGATGTTGAAATAGTAAATCGTCCAAGTTTAGCCTTTTTTGATGTTAATTTGGACTATCCTTCATATCTCAATAAACCCAATGAATCTATGAAGAACGTTGGTAATTTGACTGTTCCAGAAGGCACTCATATCGAATGGGATTTTAATGTTACCGATACCGATTCTATTTTGATGGTTTTTGAAGGAGATGGAAAACGTTATTATGCTGAGAAAAAACTTTTAGGTGGTGGATTTGATTTATCGAAACGTGTTAAAGTTTCGGGAACTTACAAAGTATTCTTAAAAAATCAGTATGCTTCTAATGCTGAGGGAATTAGCTTCTTTTTAAATGTTGTTCCCGATAAATATCCACAACTAAGTTTAGAGCAATATAAAGATTCAACCCTTTACAATTTCATGGTTTTGGGCGGAAACATCGCTGATGATTACGGAATTAGCAAGTTGGCTATTTTCTACAAAGTGCTTCGTGACGGAAAACCTTCTACTCAAAATTATGCCAGCCTTAATTTGCCGATTAATCCAAATCAAACAATTCAGAGTTTTTACAAACAATGGAATTTGGATAGTTTAAAGTTGAGTCCAGCCGATAAATTAGAGTATTTTATTCAGGTTTGGGATAATGATGGCGTAAATGGAGCGAAATCAACTCGCTCACAAGTAATGAATTATGCCGTACCAGATAAAAGTTCGATTGATAAAGAAATTGATAATTCTATCGATAAGACCGAAGCACAATTAGAAAAAACACTCGAAAAAGCCCAAAAGCTACGTAAAGAAATTGCAGCTTTAGAAAGTCGTTTGAAAAATAAGAAAGAATTAGATTTTCAAGATAAAAAGTTAGCCGAAGAACTCATCAAGAAAAAAGAAGAGCTGATGAACGAAATCAAGAATTTGCAAGAACAAAACCAAAATCTTAACGAAAAACAGCAAAGATTCAATGAGCAGAAACCAGAGAATCAACAGAAAATGGAAGCTTTGCAGAAAATGATGAACGAATTGATGGACCCAGAGACTCAGAAAATGTACGAAGAGTTAAAGAAAATGCTCGAACAAAATCCAGAAGACAATAAGATGTTAGAGCAAATGGAGCGTCTCAAAAATAAAGAACGTAATGCAGAGAAAGAATTAGAGCGAATGAAAGAACTTTTCAAGAAACTTCAACTTGACCAGAAAATGGACAAAGCAGTAAAAGACCTTGAAAATCAAGCTGAAAAAGAAGAAAAATTAGCCGAAAAGAACCAAGAACTCGAAAAGAAAGCTGATAATTCCCCAGAAAAGCAAAAAGAAACAGATGCGGCTAAAAAAGAGCAAGAAAAGCTAAGTAAAGAGTTTGAAGAAATCAAGAAGGATTTGAAGGAAGCTGAAAAAATGAATGAAGAAATGAAGAATTCCGAGAAGATGGATATGGATAAAGAACAGCAAGACGATATTTCTGACGACCAAAAGGATTCTGAAAAGCAAATGGACAAAGGCGACAATAAAAGTGCCGCCGAAAAACAAAAACGAGCTGCTCGAAAAATGCGTAATCTTGCCCAGAAATTAGCTCAAGCTAAACAACAGCAAGAAATGAAGCAAAACGAAGAGAATATGGATGATTTAAGAGATATTCTCGACAATTTGGTAACGCTTTCTTTTGACCAAGAAAAGCTAATGAAAGACTTTAGAGGTATTAATCCATCTGACCCAAGGTTTGTTAAATTATCACAAGACCAAATCAAGTTGCAAGATGATGCCAAAGTAATTGAAGATAGTCTTTACACACTTTCAAAACGTGTTTTACAGATTGAAACCTTCGTTACTCGTGAAATGAATAATATGAAAGGTTATATGGGCGATGCCGTTAAATTAATAAAAGAACGTAAATTATCTATGACCAATGCAAAACAACAGTTTGCAATGACTTCGATGAATAATTTAGCTCTTTTATTATCTGATGTTTTAAAACAAATGCAGCAAAATCAGCAAATGATGATGCAAGGAAAAGGTAGTGGAAAAGGGAAAAGTAAGGGAAAACAAAAAAGTATGGGCGAATCTCAAAAAGAATTGAATGAACAAATGCAGCAATCTATGCAAAAAGGTTCAAAAGGGCAGGGGGGCGTTTCTGAGCAATTGGCAAAGATGGCTCGTGAACAATCTCAACTCAGAAAAATGCTCCAACAATTTTTAGATAGCAGTAAAGGAACTGAAAAAGGCAGAAAACTTGGTGATGAAATCAAGGATATGATGAAGAAAATGGAAGAAACTGAAACGGATTTAGTGAATAAACGTCTCGACCAAAATCTTATTAAGCGTCAGCAAGAACTACTTACACGTCTTTTAGAGTCTGAAAAGGCCATGAAAGAACAAGAGGAAGACCAAAAACGTAAAGCAGAAACTGCCCGTCAGACATTTGAACGCAAAGCACCACCGCAGTTTCAACAATATGTCAAGGATAAACAGAAGCAGACTGAATTATTAAGAACTGTTCCTCCTAATTTAAACCCTTATTACAAACGTCAAGTTGATAATTACTTCAAACAGATTCATTAAGCAAAGAAAAAGCCTCAGAATTTGATTCTGAGGCTTTTTTATTACCTTTATGACTAATCAATCCCTTTAATGATTTTAAACTCAACACGCCTATTTATTTCCCGTTCTTTTTCGCTTCCAGAGCGTTTTAAAGGTCGTGAACTACCATACCCTTTCGTTTGTATTCTTTTACCATCAACACCTTTATTTATGAGATATTTTTTACAAGCATTAACTCGTTCTAACGAAAGTTTTACATTCTCATCTAAATCTCCAGTAATATCAGTGTGTCCTTCCAATAAGATTTCCACTTGTGGATATTTTTTTAGCTGTCTGACTAATTTATTCAGTTCCTCAAATGATTCTGGCATCAATTCAGACTCTCCTAATTGAAATAGTATATTTTTTAATCTAATACTTTCATTTAAGCTTGTATTAACACTTATTAATTCATCATCCTTTTCATCTTCAACTACTTTTTCTTCTTTCTTTATAAAATTATTACAACCAGCTAAATCAGTCAATATTCCCAGCTTAACTGTATCAATTTTTATTAAATTAAATGAATCTTGTTTTTTATTTGAAAAGTATGAAATACCGTCTCTTCTTAATAGCAATGTCATCATACTACCATTCCCATTGATGTACTCTAAAATATCATTTGATGGATTTATATCAGTAATTGAATTTATTTGTTCACTCTTAGCAACATAATATCCATCTTTTAATGGAATATACCACAATCCGTTACCTTTATTTTCTTTAATAACTAACTCATCATTTTGATTAATAAAGAAATTACATCCTGCCGAGCAATTTTCCTTTTTCCAACCACTCACCTTCATATTATCTGACCACATTATATCTGTTTCTGCTTTTCTTATATCGACTCTCACTAAGTTTTCCATTGTGGTCGTAATAAAATACAATTTCCCTTTAGAGTCAACAGCTCCAGAAATCCATCCTCCATCACTATGAGATGGTAACACCCACTTTGACATACTTCCCTGAGAATTCTTTGGGTTATATTCATAAACAGCGGTTTTATTTTCCTCATCAGCTTTTACAGCATATATCTTATTATTTACACCTTTTGCTAAGGCATTACATCTGAAAGGAAATACAAAATCCAACTGCTTTATTTTTCTATCTGTTCTTTCAATATTGTCAAACTCCAAAATATTTCCTGTTAAAGTAACACCGTAAATTTTATCATTACAGTTATTGGGGATTGATGTATTTTCATATTTATCCCCATTTTGTCTTAATCCATTTCTTTGTTGGGCAAGACCATTTTGTTGTATCATTAATAAAATAGTTATAATCATCCAGAATGAATCTTTTGATAGAATTGTAATTTTCATTTTCTCGTTGGTTATTTTTAATCTACTAAACTCTTGATTTTTACTTACTAATATTTTGTGTTGTATATTTGTACTGTTTCAAATTATTTACCAATAGCAATACCAAATGATTATTTTTTTTAACGAAGATATTAATTTTAAATTTCAAGGCAAGAATATTTTTAAAACCTGGCTAAAAAAAGTCGCTGAAAAAGAGGGGTTTAAGGTTAAAAACCTAAACTATATATTTTGTTCAGACGACTTTCTTCACAAGATTAACATTGAGTATCTCGACCATGATACCTATACTGATATCATAACTTTTGACAATTCAGAGGATGAGTCAATCATAGAAGGAGATATATTCATTAGTATTGAACGTGTAAAAGAGAACTCTCAGTACTTAAATACTGTTTTTGATGATGAGCTA
Source organism: Cytophagales bacterium (assembly GCA_013298805.1). GTDB lineage: Bacteria > Bacteroidota > Bacteroidia > Cytophagales > Spirosomataceae > Arcicella. The sequence goes on from JAAFIU010000014.1 coordinate 21,404, forward strand.
AAACGAGTTATCGTTCACGGATTATTGCACCTCTGTGGTTATGATGACCATACTCCCGAAGAAAAAGCTGAGATGAGGCGATTAGAGAGTGATTATATTTTAAATTTTGATTTATAGTTTTTGTTATTTCAATCAAATACTCCACGTGGAACATTTGATTGAAAACCTTGCAATATCATCTAAACCATTTCGTAATATCTACTTTACAAAAAACTCTCCACGTGGAACATTTAATAAAAACAAACGGGGATCTAACGACAACAGAACGACAGGAAATTAGAAAAAATATCTTTGAGACTAAAGAGATTAATAAAAAGAGAAAATATGAGATTGGACAATTATGAAAAAAACAGATATTAAGATGGATTTTTATAGGTGGACAGATTTAAGGAAGTATATAGAACACCCCGTTCGTAGAAGGAATTAAGTGGAATGATTGCTGCTTAGAATGGAAAATTGATAATCTTGTCCCAGGAAGTTTATTAGATTTAATAAATAAAGAGGAAATAGAATTATATTGGTACTATCTAAACCGAATGCCAATGTGGAGAAAATGACAATGAAGAAAAAACAAACTCATTATAGTAAAGTAAAATTGAACTTGAAAAAAGGCTAAAGATACTTCCTTCTAATACCTTTATAAAAAATGATTAAAAAGAAAGTGGATATAATGAGGATATAAAAAATAAGTACAACTACGATTTATAATTTCTAAAATATTAAAAAGAATAAAATATCACTAAAAATATGTACAAAGAATATGATGTAATAGTAGTAGGTGCAGGACACTCTGGTTGTGAAGCAGCACATTCAGCGGCACAAATGGGTTCAAAGGTATTATTGGTAACAATGAATATGAATACCATTGCACAAATGTCCTGCAATCCAGCGATGGGAGGGGTAGCAAAAGGGCAAATTGTAAGGGAGATAGATGCCCTTGGTGGAATGTCTGGAATTATTTCGGATAAAACAATGATCCAGTTCCGAATGTTAAATCGTTCTAAAGGTCCAGCAATGTGGTCGCCGAGATGCCAATCTGATAGGATAAGATTTGCAGAAGAATGGAGAATGTCTTTGGAACAAAATCAAAATGTGGATTTTTGGCAAGAGATGGTGTCTGGACTACTCATTGAAGATAATAAAGTAGTAGGAGTGAAAACCCAAATGGATATAGAGTTTAAAGCAAAATCGGTGGTCTTGACGAATGGAACTTTTTTAAATGGATTAATTCATATAGGAGAAAAAAACTTTGGAGGTGGAAGGACATCGGAGGCTCGTTCAACTGGAATTACAGAACAATTAGTAAGTATTGGTTTTGAGGCAGGAAGAATGAAAACAGGAACTCCACCAAGGGTAGATGGAAGAAGTTTGGATTATTCAAAAATGGAAGAACAGAAGGGAGATGAAAATCCAAGCAAGTTTTCTTACACCGAAACAGATTCCCTAAAAACACAGAGAAGCTGTTGGATTACCTACACCAATCAGGATGTTCATGATGTATTAAAAACAGGATTTGATAAATCTCCAATGTTTGCGGGTAGAATAAAAGGACTTGGCCCAAGATACTGCCCATCAGTCGAGGATAAAATAAATCGTTTTGCAGATAAAGACCGCCATCAAATATTCGTAGAACCTGAAGGATGGAATACCGTAGAAATGTATGTAAATGGTTTTTCAACATCATTACCAGAAGACGTACAATATGAAGCATTGAAGAAAATTCCAGGTTTTGAAAATGTAAGAATGTTCAGACCTGGGTATGCAATTGAATATGATTTCTTCCCTCCAACACAATTAAAATCAACACTCGAAACTAAGCTAATAGAAAATTTATTTTTTGCAGGACAAATAAATGGAACAACAGGGTATGAAGAAGCCGCTTGTCAAGGATTAATGGCTGGAATTAACGCCCATCAAAAAGCTCAAGGTTTAGAAGAATTTGTGTTAAATCGTTCGGAAGCATACATCGGTGTATTGATTGATGATTTAATAAATAAAGGTACAGATGAACCATACCGTATGTTTACCTCAAGAGCAGAGTATCGGACACTATTGAGACAAGATAACGCAGATATAAGATTAACAGAGAAAGGTTATAAAATAGGGTTGGCTTCGAAAAGTCGTCTGAATAATGTAAAAGTGAAAATTGAAAAAGCCGCAGAATTAATTGATAAATTGAAATTAGTAAAAGTTTCTCCGAATGAAGTAAATGATAGACTGGAGGAATTTGGTACAGCAACATTGAGAGAAAAAGTTTCATTATGGAGTTTATTGAGGAGACCAAATATTGAAATCAAAGATTTAAGAACATTAACAGACGAAGTGGAAAACCTTTTCGCTGAATATAAAGAGGACGAATTAGAACAAGTTGAAATAAATGTTAAGTACGAAAGTTATATTGAAAAGGAACAACTGATGGTAAATAAACTCCAAAGATTAGAAAATCTTAATATTCCAGCAGACTTTGATTATATGCAATTAAAAACTATCTCAATTGAGGGTCGTCAAAAATTAACGAAAATAAGACCACAAACAATAGGGCAAGCTTCAAGAATTAGCGGCGTATCAGTTTCAGATGTTTCTGTATTAATGGTTTATATGGGACGTTAAAATAAATAAAAGTACAATCGAAGACCTGCAAGAAAATTAAAACCATGCAGGTCTTTTTAGTATCTTTGCAAAAAATAAAAGAAGCTTATAACTTACAAAAATGGAAGAATTAAGAAATTGCCCTGTTTGTCAAAACAACACATTTACAGAATACTTAAATGTTCAAGACTTTACAGTAAGTCAGGAAAAATTTTCAATACAAGCATGTAAAAAATGTGGCTTCAAATTTACAAACCCAAGACCAGATTTATTTAAAATTGGAGATTACTATAAAGCCGAATCTTATATATCTCACACTAATACTTCAAAAGGCTTAATTGCTAAATTATATCATTCAGTAAGAAAATATACATTAAAAGGTAAACTTAATTTAATTAATAGGCTAATCCAGAAGAAAGGTAAATTATTAGACGTAGGATGTGGGACAGGAATGTTCTTGAATGTATGTAGAGAAAATGGTTGGACTGTAAATGGTATTGAACCCGATAATGGAGCGAGACAAATAGCGGAACAAATCAATAAAGCAGCTATAAAAACTGAAGTGCTAACTTCGTTTAAAAATGAGACTTTCGATATAATAACAATGTGGCACGTTCTCGAACACGTTCACTTGTTAAACGAAACAGTAGATTGGTTGAAAGAAAGGTTAAGTGATAGCGGGTATTTGATTATTGCAGTACCAAATCATGAATCGAAAGATGCGAAAATATATCAAGAATACTGGGCGGCTTATGATGTACCTCGCCACTTGTACCACTTCTCTCAAAAAAGCATCAAGCAATTATTTGAACAAAAAGGCTTTTCATTGAAAGAAACACTGCCAATGAAATTCGACTCATTTTATGTTTCAATGTTAAGTACAAAATATCAGGTCGGAAAAATAAATTATATCAAAGCATTTCTGGATGGCTTAAAGTCAAATCTAAATGCAGAAAGTAATAATGGTAATTATTCAAGTTTAATATACATTTTTAAGAAAGATTAAAGTTAATAACATACTTTTCCACAACCCTCAATGGTTATTAACTATTGAGGGTTTATTTTTGTAAGTACCATTGAATTTCTGTAAACCAATAATTTTTATCAAATTTTAATAAGAGAGTAATTTAAAAATTGTTTTACGAAAAAAATGTTAGATTTTCCACAAAGTTTTCAACATATCAACATGAGATTAAAACACATAGTATTAATAAGTTTTTTAGCTTTAATTATCACCGAAATGCTTTTAAGTTGTGCGCAAATTGTAGCACCGACTGGTGGAAAAAAAGATACGATTGCCCCAGTATTAGTAAAAGTATTTCCACAAAATCAGTCTAAAAATTTTAATGGGAAACAAATTGAATTACAATTTGACGAATATGTAAGCGTTGATAATATCTTACAACAATTATCAATCACCCCAAACTTAGAAGGAACTTATGAAACTAAAATTTTACCGAAGGGAGCAAGACTAACTTTTGATAAACCATTTAAGGAAAATACAACTTACAGTTTTAATTTCAGAAATACCTTTAAAGATATGAATGAGAGAAATCCTGCAAAAAATATCAGATTGGTTTTTAGTACAGGTAAAGTAATAGATTCATTGAAGGTGAGTGGAAAAGTTATAAATCCACTAAATAATAAACCGATGCTGGATGTAAGTGTAGGACTTTATATATATTCAGATACGTTGAATCCAAAGAAAATAAAACCATATTATTTCATAAAAACCGATAGTTCTGGAAAATTCAATATTGAAAATATCGCCACAGGAAAATATAGAATTTATGCCATTACAGATAATAATAGTAATTTATTATATGATGAAACGAAAGAAATGATAGGTTTTATTAAGGACACCATTTCTTTAATAAGTAATATGGAAAGTTTAGAAATAAAAATGGTGAAAATGGATAAAAGTCCGATGAAGGTTCTAAAAACACGAAGTACCTCTAATTATTATTATATTGAATATAATAGAGGTATAAAAAATGTAGGATTGACGTTTGCCGATAAGAAAGATAGTTTAGTATATCAACAAACAGATAATAGAAACGTCCGAATTTTTAATACACTTAATAATTCAAGTGATACGATTAAGGTGAAAATATCAGTGACAGATTCATTAGATAGAGTTTTTACGCAGGAACAAAAAATAAAATTTAAGGTGAAAAATAAAAAAGATGATGGTGTAAAAGAAGAGTTTTTAATGAGGACAAAGCCATCAAATAATGAAGACATAGATTTAAAAGAAGTTGGCTACAAATTCACATTTACAAAACCAATTAAAAGTTATGCACTAAATAAATTAGAATTTTTAAATGATACGATTATAAAAGTGCCTATTAAAGAAAGTGATATCCGTTGGAATCGGGAAAAAACAGAAATGACAATTCAATTGAATGAGAAAAAACCCAAAGAACTTGTAAAAATAAAAATACAAAAGGGTGCATTCATTTCGGTAGAAAATGACTCTACCAATAATACACTTTTAAATCACCCAATTCGTGATGTTGAAAATTATGGAACAATAAGCGGAGAAATAAAAAACCCAACAAAGAAAGGATTCTTTATTGAGTTAATAAATGAAAAATATGAAGTAGTCAAAAAACTGGACAACATTTTGAAATACGATTTCACGTTCGTAAAAGCAGGTATATACTTTGTTAGATTGGTTGTTGATGAAAATCGGAATTCTCGTTGGGATGGGGGTGACTTAGAAAAAAATATACGTCCAGAAGAAATCAAAATCACGAAGGACAAAATCAAACTCAAGCAAAATTTTGAACTTACGGGTTATGACTTTTCAATTGAGTAATATATAGTTATACATATTTGCATAAAAAACTAAAAGTGGATATTTCTTTTGTGGATAAGCATTGAAAATGATTTAAAAGAGATGCCCAGAAAAGTGGATAAGGTATGGTTTTTGAATAAAATAATTGTGGATATTTTTCATGGAATTGTGGACGAAGAAAATGCCAAAAAACGAACGTGGAAAAGTATTCGGTTTATCAGAACTTTAAATACAAATACATAACACAATTGAGTATATGTGGATAAGGTTGATAAATAGGCAAAACTTATACACAAAATAGACAACCAATATTAAACATACTGGTAATCAATATATTACATGTTAATAACTCAATATAAAATGTGGATAAGATATTAGTTTTAAGTAATAATCCGTGAAATATATGTTTCACAAAGTATATCCACATATACACAGTATAATAGAGATAGTAGTTTTCTTCTTTTAAAATTTTAAATAAAAAAAATGATTTATTATAATATAATGTTGTTGAAAACTTTTTTAAAAAATTTTGGATTTGGTATTTTGCTAATTGTCTCGTTCGGGGCTTTTGCTCAAGATACTGACTTGGGTATGGAATACATGAAGGCAGGAGAGTATGAAAAAGCGAAAACCATTTTTCAAAAATTAGCTAAGAATAAAGAAATCGCCAAAGTTATTCACAAGCCATATTTGCAAACGTTGATAAAATTGAAAGAATGGGAAGATGCCGAAAAATTTGCGAAGAAGGAAATCAAATCTTCGGATGGAAATGCAAAATACATAGCAGACTATGCTCGATTATTGGAGTTGACAGAGAAAAAAGATGAAGCTCAAAAACAATACAATTTAGCGATTGATAAAGTAAAGGCAGATGAAACAGCTTTGATGGAATTGATTACAGAATTTTCCCAAAATCAACAATTTGATTTGGCAATTCAAACAATAGAAAAATCAAGAGAGGCTTTTAAATCAGAAAACAAATTTGCAGTTCAAATGGCAAAGCTGTATCGTATTGAAGGGAAAATTCCGCAAATGATAGAAGAGTACCTCAAGTTTGGCTTGATAGCTGAAAATCAAGAAATGGTACAGTCAATACTTCAAGATGAACTTAAAGATGAGAAAGAAATAGAACAATTAGAAAAAGTGCTGTATGCTAAAGTTCAAAAGTACCCAGACGAAGCCTATTATAGCGAGGTATTGATTTGGCACTTAATACAAAAGAAAGAATTTTATAAAGCATTTGTTCAAGCAAGGGCATTGGATAGAAGATACAGAAAAGAGGGAATTCAAGTCACTGATTTAGGCTTTTTAGCTCATCAAAATAAAGACTACGTAAACTCTGGAAAGATATTTGAATATTTGATAAAAGAATATCCTCGAAACCCAAACTATTCACTTTGGCGTAGAATGTTGATAAATGCGAAAGAAGAAGTAATAAAACATGTTTATCCGATAAATGTGGCTGATATAAGATTGTTAATATCAGAATATACCAAGATGTTGGAAGAGTTAGGAACAAATCAAAAAACACTTGAAGCGTTAAGAAGTAAAGGCTTATTATACGCTTTTTATCTGAATGAAAAAGATACGGCAATAATCGTTTTAGAAAATGCCATAAAAATGGCCAATGGCGACCAACAGTTCATTGACAGATGTAAATTAGACTTAGGTGATATATATCTATTAAAATCAGAACCTTGGGAGGCAACCCTAATTTATTCGCAAGTAGAAAAATCAGAAAAAGATAGTCCACTCGGTTATGATGCAAAATTGAGAAATGCAAAATTGGCTTACTTTCGAGGAGATTTTGAATTATCGAAAGAAGTATTAGATATTTTGAAACAAGCCACAACCAGAGAAATTGCCAACGATGCAATGGAGTTAAGTTTGTTAATTCAGGAGAATACTGGAAGCGACAGTACCGAAAAAGCCATTAAGGCATATTCAAATGCTGAACTTTTATTGTTTCAAAACCGAAATGAAGAAGCAATTAACGATTTGAATGCAATGGAAAAAACATTTAAAGGCGACCCACTTGAAGATGAAATTATTTATTTAAGAGCCATGACTTATTTAAAACAGGGAGATGTGGAAAAAGGAGTGAAAGATTTAGAAACAATTATCCAAAAATTTCCAATTGAATTGAAAGGTGATGATGCAACATATAATTTGGCAAAGACCTATCAAGAAAAATTAAATCAGCCTGCAAAAGCAATGAAATTATACCAAGAATTATTAACAAAATATCCAGGAAGTATTTATGGAGCTGAGGCAAGAAAAAGATTTAGAAATTTGAGAGGAGATACAATAAACTAAATGATAAATTCGTAGTAATTTAAACCGCAGGTTTTCAAACTTGCGGTTTTTTGTTGAAAACCAAGCCCAAAAACTGCATGATAAAAATTTACTTGTAAAACTTTGATTGAATTTTAGGAATTGTCCACATTCAAGTAAATTTATCCACATGAAAACTACGTTATTATCCCTGCTGCTCATTTTTTCGTTGATTAACAATATTATTTGTCAACCCAAAATCACAAAAAAAATTTTTGCCTGTAATTATTTTGGAAGAAATATTGCCGTCAAAGAGATTTGTCCACAAATGCAAGGTTTTGTGTCTGATAGCCATGCCGAAGAAGTAATCGGACAATTTGCCAAAAAGATGGGGCAGTTCCATAGTAAGTTCAGAGTAATGCAGTGTTCAAATACAGATAATTGTTTTGCAACAGTAATAGAAGGACAACCTTATATAATTTATGATAATGCTTTTTTGAATAGAGTCGAAGAAACTACACATACTGACTGGGCTGCTGTTTCAATTTTGGCTCATGAAATTGGGCATCATGCCAACTTTCATACCATTGATGGAACGGGAAGCCGTCCAGATAAAGAATTAGAAGCTGATTATTTCTCAGGTTTTTGGTTACACGAAATGGGGGCAAACCTTGCTCAGTCGCAAGAAGCAATGAAACATTTTCAGGGAGAATATGTGACAACAACTCACCCACCACGCTCACAAAGATTGGATGCCATAGAAAAAGGATGGAAAGAAGCTGAAAATCTTCATCCGAAGTTATCCACAATTCCACAAAAAATGCCAGTAAGTACACCTCCACGAACCGAAAGTCAGGTAATAATTCAGCCTGAAGCTAAAGTTTATCAACGAAAACCACAGAGTGTTGAGAAGGAAATCGAAAAAATATCAACGGAAAATAAAACAGGTTGTATTGCAGGAGATTGTGCTAATGGAAATGGCTATTATATTCATCCAACACAGGGAAGTTATAAAGGCACTTGGAAATATGGCAAACGCAATGGTTTTGGAACACATTATTATGCAAATGGACAAATAATGTACGTCGGTGAATATGTGCGTGGTAAAAGGCATGGAAGTGGTACTTATTATTTCCCAAATGGTGAACGATACGAAGGACAATTTATAAATGATAAAACAACTAAAAATGGAGAGTATATTTTTAAAGAAAATGATGAAAGAGATGAGATAGAATTGCAATATACTTTTTCGGATGGCAAAAAAGAAATTATAAAAATAGCCAATGAAGAAGAAGAAGAAGAGTAATAAAAAAATAGCTTAGTCACCCGACTGAGCTATTTTTTTGTTAAAAAGCTAAATTCATTATCATAAATGTGAAAAGCGTATATTATCTAATGAGTTGATAACCAGATAAGAAAGCTAACAAAAGGTTTATTTGAAATAAAAAAAGTGATAAATAATTATGCTTGCATACTATTTCATTTCAAGTAAAAGTATATATTTGTCAAACAGTTTTAGAACTAAAAAAACTAAAATTTGTATTTAAAGAAGAAAAGAAAATATCAACATTGTATCAATCATTTTATGAAAAGTAACCCAAACATCACAAGAGTATTTGATTTACTGCCCAATTGTGTATTACCAGTAAATAAACCTGACGCATTTGCTAATAAAGTAAATGGAGAATGGAGAAAGTATAGTGCTGCGGAAGTAATTGACATTGTTGATAAAGTAAGTATTGGTTTACTGAAATTAGGAGTGAAAAAAGACGATAAAATTGCCATTATCTCTCCTAACCGACCAGAGTGGAATTTTATAGAATTGGGAGTTCAACAGCTTGGTGCAGTTTCTGTACCGATGTACCCAACTATTACCATTGAAGATTATCGTTACATTTTTGCCGATGCGGAAGTAAAATTCATATTTGTGGCAGATGCAGCCTTATTGAATAAGGTAAGACAAGCCACAGAATCGTTACAAGGAATTCAAGGAATTTATACATTCGATAATATTAAAGGAGCAAATAATTGGTCAGAGGTTACGGATTTGGCAAAAGGGGAAGACAAAGCTCAATTAGAACCATTGAAAGCAGCCGTAAAACCAGAAGATTTATTAACCCTGATTTATACATCGGGAACAACAGGACAACCCAAAGGTGTAATGTTAACCCACGATAATATTGTATCGAATATTGAGGGATTAGTTGAAGCTAAAGCATTAGACTTGCTTCCTGAGGATAGAGCATTGAGTTTTTTACCTCTTTGCCATATTTATGAGCGTACAGATGTGTATGTATATATGTATAATGGAGTTTCAATCTATTATGCAGAAAGCATGGAAACCATTGCGGATAACTTAAAAGAAGTAAAACCGCACGTTTTTGCAACCGTTCCGAGACTTTTAGAAAAGGTTTACGATAAAATTGTTGCAAAAGGATATGAATTATCAGGAATCAAAAAACAATTATTTTTTTGGGCGTTGAATTTAGGTTTAAAATATGACCCAATGAAACCGATGGGTTGGTGGTATGATACCCAATTGAAAATTGCTCGAAAACTCATTTTTAGTAAATGGCAGGAGGCTTTAGGCGGAAATATCAAATTGGTAGCATCAGGTTCAGCGGCTCTTCAACCACGACTTTCACGCATTTTTTGGGCAGCAGGTATTCCAGTTGCCGAAGGTTACGGACTTACAGAAACATCGCCAGTTATTTCAGCCAGTATTTTGACGGACTTTAGAATTGGTTGTGTAGGAACAATTTTACCTAACATTGAATTGAAAATTGCCGAAGACGGTGAAATTTGTGTGAAAGGTCCTTCTATTATGAAAGGTTATTACAAAAAGCCACAAGCTACTGCGGAGGCAATTGATGCAGATGGTTGGTTTCATACGGGAGATATTGGTGAATTGTCAGAAGGAAAATACTTGAAAATCACCGACCGCAAGAAAGAAATCTTCAAAACATCGGGAGGAAAATATGTTGCACCTCAATTAGTAGAGAATAAATTGAAAGAATCAGTGCTAATTGAACAAGCAATCGTAGTAGGAGAAGGGCAAAAATTCCCGTCGGCTTTATTAATTCCAGAATTTAATGCCTTGAAGGACTGGTGTTCAAGAAGTGGAATCGAATATTCAGACGATGCTCAAATGATTAAAAACCCGAAAGTAAAAGAGAAGTTTGACGAAGAAGTAAAAGCATTAATGAAAGACATCGCACAATACGAACAGGTGAAGAAAGTTGAATTGCTCACGAGTTTATTCACAATTGATAGCGGAGAGTTAACGCCAACGCTAAAAATGAAACGAAAAGTAATTCATAATAAGTATAAAGATTTAATTGAAGGAATGTATGAATAAATAATCATGACAAATTTCATAAAAAATGCCGATGGAATAAATCTATCGGCATTTTTATTGTTCTCGAATACTTAAATCGTAGCTATTTCAACAAATAAGCTTTAAAGTCCGCAAAATCCTTCGTCATCAGAATAGAAACCTTTTCTTTTGACAATAATGCCGATAAACGTTCTGGAACTTCAACGGTCGTTCCCAAAGTATCTTCAACCACATCTAAAAACTTAGCATAATGAGCCGTTGATAATAAAACGCCTGCTACTTCTTCATCTAAATGTTCAGTATAAGATTTCAAACCTAAGTAAGCAACTGCCGTGTGCGGACACATGACATATCCTGTGCGGTCAAAAACTTCTTTCATGGCTTTTCGAGTATCTGCATCATTGCTAAAATCTCCCGTAATGTGCGTAATCACGTTCTCGTGAGCATCACCGGCCAATAAACGCATACGGATAAAGTTAGAAGGATTTCCAACATCCATGGCGTTTGAAATGGTTTCTTGTGAAGGTTTTGGTTGATATGTACCAGTTTTCAAATATTCAGGAACTACATTATTTACATTTGTCGCTGCTACAAACATTTTCACGGGTAATCCCATGCGTTGAGCAATTAATCCCGCTGAAAGATTTCCAAAATTGCCACTTGGTACACAGAAAACAATAGGTTTTGTATTTCCAGCTCTTTTCAATTCTGCAAAAGCATTGAAATAATAGAAAGACTGAGGTATTAATCGGCTAATATTAATTGAATTGGCAGATGCTAAATTGAATGCAGAAGATAATTCTGAATCCAAAAACGCTGATTTTACCAAAGCCTGACAATCATCGAATGTTCCATCAACTTCCAAAGCCGTTACATTTTCACCCAAAGTTGTCAATTGCTTCTCTTGAATATCCGAAACTTTACCCGTTGGATATAAAATCGTAACCTTAATACCAGGTGTTTTATAAAAACCTTGAGCCACAGCCCCGCCAGTATCGCCCGACGTAGCAACTAAAATATGAATATCTTTCTGAGATTTCTGTAAAAAATATGACATTAACGATGCCATAAATCTCGCTCCGAAATCCTTAAATGCCATTGATGGCCCATGAAATAACTCTAAAACGTAAGTATCTTTCTCAATTTCTACGACAGGAGCATCAAAATCAATTGCACGATTTACAATCATTTTCAAATTCTCTTCCGAAATTTCATCTCCCAATAAGGCTTTTGAAACTTCAAAAGCAATATCAGTTATTGACATTTTTTCGATGTTCTCAAAAAATGAAGCGGGCAACATTGGAATAACATGAGGCATATACAAACCATTATCGGGTGGTAATCCTCTGAAAACTGCCTCTTCCAATTGTACATCGGGACTTTGATGATTGGTGCTGTAAAGTATCATGTTGTAATTTTTTGGTTCAAAACGAAATTATAGGTAATAAAATGACTCGGATTTTATTATCTGATAATAAAAAATACTAATTTAATGCCACAAAATTAATTTAAAACTGTTCGACAACCATCAAAAAAACAAAAAATCACCATGTTCAAAAAATTACGTTACTATCTACGGGATTATTTTGCCTTTAATAAGACTGAAATTAAAGGTTTCATGTTTCTTATTTTTCTAATTGTCGTTTTCATTTTCTCCATTTTCATTTTCGATTTTCTTCCCGATAATCCTAAAACTTCAAAAACTATCGACCCCAAACGAGTGGAGGAAATGATGGCGAAGATTGAAGTAAAAGAATCTGCTAAGAAAGAAGCATATCAAGACCGATTTAATAACCAATATGAAAAGTCAGACAAAGAATATGCTGAGAATCGTATTATAAAGTTAGCTCCATTCGACCCAAACGTAGCTTCTCAAGAACAATTTGAAACGTTAGGACTTCCGAAATGGTTAGCAAAACGAGTAGTCAATTATCGTTCTAAAGGTGGAGAATTCCGTAAAAAAGAAGACCTCCAAAGAATTTATGACTTTCCAACTGACCTTTATTCAAAATTAGAGCCATATATCATTTTGCCAGATAAAGCGGGGAAATCTTTCCCTGTCAATACAAAACCTGAGTTTTCAGTTGAACCAAAACCCGTAACGAGTCTTTCAAATAAAGAATCATTCAAACCCACAACCTTCGATTTGAACCGTGCCGACACCAATGATTTGAAAAAAATTAAAGGAATTGGCTCAAAATTATCAGCCCGAATTATAAAATACCGAGATATGCTCGGCGGATTTTATTCTGAAAATCAAGTAAAAGAAGTCTATGGATTAGATTCAACCGTTGTGGACGAGGTTTTGAAATACGGAATAATTAAAAATCCACCACTTCGCAAAATCAAAATCAACGAAGTAACAGCGGAGGAGTTTAAACATTATTACATTCGTCCATACATTGCGAAGTCTGTCATTGCGTATCGTCAACAACACGGAAACTTTTCGAGTCGTAAAGATTTTGAAAATATCAAATTATTAGATGCTAAAACTTTGGACAAGATATTCCCATATTTTGAATTTTGATGTTCGTAAATTGTTATTGTAACTTTGTTATAAACAAATTCCGAATGTCAAATTCAATTATCTAAAAACTTCATCAAATGTCAACAGGATTCTTTAATGTCCCCAAACCCCAGAATGAGCCTATCAATTCCTACGCTCCCAATACGCCTCAACGTGAAGCCCTCAAGGCAAAATTGGCTGAAATGCGTAATTCATTAGCAGATGTTCCTATGTATATTGGTTCAGAGGAGGTTAGAACTAATAATAAATTGCCTTTAACCTGCCCACATGACCATCAGCATATTTTAGGTTATTATCACGAAGGAGATGAATCTCACGTACACAAGGCTATTGAAACGTCTTTAGCTGCTCGTGAACAATGGGCAAATTTACCTTGGGAAAATCGTGTAGCAATTTTTTTAAAGGCTGCCGACTTATCAGCTACCAAATACAGAATGGAGCTAAATGCTTCCACAATGTTAGGGCAGTCAAAAAATGCCTATCAAGCCGAAATAGACTCTGCTTGCGAATGGATTGACTTTCTTCGTTTCAATGCTCATTTTGCGGCACAGATATATGCACAACAACCTGAATCTTCAGATGGCGTTTGGAATCGTCTTGAACATCGTCCCTTAGAAGGCTTCGTTTTTGCCGTTACACCATTCAATTTCACCGCCATTGCAGGAAACCTTCCTGCATCAGCGGCTTTGATGGGAAATGTTGTTGTTTGGAAACCTTCGCCACAACAGATATACTCAGCCAATGTTTTGATGAAAATCTTGAAAGAAGCAGGTTTACCCGATGGTGTGATTAATCTAATTTATACTGATGGCCCAATGACGGGAGATATTGTCTTTAAACACCCACAATTTGCAGGCGTTCATTTTACGGGAAGTACCAAAGTATTTCAACATATCTGGAAAACGATTGGAGAAAATATTCATTTATATAAGACCTATCCAAGAATTGTCGGAGAAACAGGCGGAAAAGACTTCATCGTCGCTCACAAATCAGCCGATCCAAAAGCACTTGCAGTTGGTTTAGTGAGAGGGGCATTTGAATATCAAGGACAAAAGTGTTCTGCTGCATCTCGTGCATACATACCAAGTAATCTCTGGAAAGAAACATCTGAATACGTAACTCAATTCTTACAAGAAATTAAAATGGGGGTTACTGAAGACTTTTCAAACTTTATCAATGCCGTAATAGATGAAAAAGCTTTTGATAAAATCTCAAATTATATACAACAAGCTAAATCATCCGATAACGCCGAAATCTTTGCAGGAGGTAACTTTGATAAATCGAAAGGATATTTCATCGAACCAACTATCATATTAACTAAAGACCCTCATTATACAACTATGTCCGAAGAAATCTTTGGACCTGTTCTTTCTGTATATGTATATGATGAGGATAAATATGAGGAAATGTTAGACCTTGTAGATAAGACATCTGAATATGCACTCACAGGAGCTATTTTCTCTCAAGATAGATATGCTTTAGAAGTAGCTAATAAGAAACTCGTGAATGCTGCAGGTAATTTTTATATAAACGATAAGCCAACAGGAGCAGTAGTAGGACAGCAACCCTTTGGTGGAGCAAGAGCTTCAGGTACAAATGATAAAGCAGGTTCAATGCTTAATCTATTAAGATGGGTTTCTCCAAGAACTATCAAAGAGACATTCGTATCACCAATTGATTATAAATATCCATTTTTGTCAGAATAGGAGGGATACGCTATATCCTTCAATACTTGCCATGTGATGTTTTGATTACATGGCAATTTTGTTTTAAATCGGTTTTGGTATTATTGGGTTATTGCTTTTTTAGTATTCGGATTAGAGTTTGTTAAATGGTTTTAGGTTGGATAGGAGTATTTTTTTGAGATTTTCGATAGTTTCCAATTTTATTATTGGTGGAATTTAGGTTGAATTTATAGTTTATAGTTACTGTATTCATATTTTTTTTAAAAAAATGAAAGAAACTTTTGTATTTAAGTATTTGGTTTTCAGTGGTGTTGAGTATTTTTCAAATTTTTTTTCATTTTTTTTTGTCTTTGTGTTTGGTAGTTTAAAATTAAACGTGCAACTTTGCACTCCCAA
>JAAFIU010000340.1 GCA_013298805.1 Cytophagales bacterium
ACGTCTTTTTTGTATGGGAATGAGATTTGATGCAAAAGAGAAAATTTGGGATAAAAACGAATTTAACATCAGAGGAGATTTGAATGCGGTAAACTATTTATTCAATAATCCAGACATTGAATGGTCGATTATGCCCGCCCAAACTTGCGAGGTTCTGACCTTCGAGCGTGAAGATACTTACGCCCGTTTAGACTCAAAATATCCCGTCGAGAAATTGCTCAAACAGCGTTGGGTAGAGTCGAACCCAGACGATAAAACCCGTATTATTTGGGATTTAGCTTTGGTAGAAGCCTATCTTTCATTCGATTTAGCCAAAGTAAAAACCGTAAAAACACCACCCGAAAATCATCATCACAAAGTAAATGTTTACGTGAAAATTGATAAGGAAAAAATGTTTGATAAGTTTTGGGAAAAGCTGCGGGCGTATCGTGGAAAGAAATAATTGAAAAAGATGGTTAAATTTGTGTAGATAAAAACCAAACAAATGTTACAAAAAGTTAGCATACAGAATTTCAAGAGCCTTAAAGACGTAACGCTCGAACTCCAAAAAGTAAATCTTCTCATCGGACCAAATAATTCTGGGAAGAGTAATTTTTTGAAGGCGTTGGAGAGTTTTGGTAAATATATTTGTTCTCAACATGAAGAAAATAGATTTGTTAAAAACGTTAATGATTTACAAGACTTTTCTTTTAAAAAGAAAATAGATAGCTTACAATTTGAATTGTATTTCAATAGCGAATCGATAGAGTGTGAAATTTCCAATAGTGGAGATGGAAGCTCTGATGTTGACTATAGAATATTATTTAATAATGAAATCTTTCCTCGTGAATTTTCGGATTCTTTCAACAGTCATACAATAGAAGCAAATATTTTTAACGATGATGCAAGAAGATTTATAAGGAAATTAGAAAGAGAGGTACTTGAAAATATAAAGATTTATAATATTGTTCCCTTTTTTTTAGTAAAGTCGTCCTCCCTGAATCAAGATATTACAATTACTCAATCCGCTTCTAATCTTGTTTCATTTTTGGATAATATAAAAGAGGAACATCCTTCAATATTTAATAAAATTGAAAAAGACTTGAATAAATGTATTCCAGAATTTAAGCATATTACTTTACCTAAAACCAAAGCTGAAAATGGTTATATAGAAAAGAAAATCAAACTTTTGGATAAGGATGAAAATGGTTTTTGGGCAGATGAAGTCTCCGAAGGCGTTTTATACTTTCTCGCTCTTCTGTGTATCGTACATCAACCTAATCCACCAAAATTATTATTATTGGAAGAACCCGAAAAAGGTATTCATCCACGTCGTATTCGTGAAGTGATGGATTTTATTTTTCAATTAGCGGAAGATAAGAATATTCAAATAATTATGACTACCCACAGCGAACGAGTTTTGGATGAATTTGAGGATATTCCCGAAGCAGTTTTTGTTTTTGATAAAGACGAAGAAGGAGCAACGCAGGTGAAAAACTTATTGAAAGATATTATTGAACCATCAAATGAAAAGATGGATGCGAATAATTTACCGAGAATTAAATTCGTAGAATCTTTAGGGTCACATTGGGTTACAGGTTTTATAGGAGGTGTACCAAGATGAGAATTTTAAAATATGGTTATTTTGGAGAAGATGAAGCTCACCGTATCTTCTTGGCAAATTATCTTGAACTATTAGTCCTACATCTGGGAAAATCAGAAGAACTTATTTTCGACTTTGACGAATTATTCACCTATAAATTCAGAGGAAGAAACAAATCAGAGGTTGATGCCCGTTTCGCAGAAGCAGTTCAAGAAGGTTTTGTGGATTATCAACACGATATATTTTTTGTTGGGAGAGATTTAGATACCTTTACAAACCATGAATTTAAGGATAAAATTATGGTAATGAAAAGCCAATTATCGGCTAATTTTCATGATAAAACTTTCTTGATGATTCCTGTACAATGTATTGAGCATTGGCTTTGGTATATCAAAATTAATTTGAAAAACCCTTCTTCTACTAAGAATGAATCATTAGAATCTAAGCCAAGAAAAGATGCTAAAATCGCTCTTTATGGGAGTGCAAGGGCTACCAATCAAATATCAAACCCAATTGTTGAAGAACTGTCAATGAAATTAGATTTTGATTATCTTGAAAGTCGTTCGGAGAGTTTTAAAACTTTTCATCAGCAAGTGCTTCAACTCATAATTCAGACAATGAAATAATTTCCAAAACACTTTTTACCTTCCCATTTCCCAAACTTAACATTTTTTAACTAAGCCATCATACCAATCCACTCCACAAAAAGCGTTATCTTTACGTGTTATACTAAAAGTATTCTGATTTGTAAAGTATCAATAGACCAAGATTCTAACCATTAAATGGTTCTTGCTTGCTTTTGGCAAATCGCTTTTCGCTTAAATACATTAATTTTTTGTACATGAAATTCCTGAAAAATCTTTTTTTACTACTCATCGTATCGGTCATATTCCAGCAGTCATTGACGGCTCAAACGCCTATGGTGCTTGATAAAATCATTGCGAAAGTCGATAATTACTACTTACTGAAATCCGAATTGGATGCTCAGTTGCAACAATACGCTCAAAGTCAGCAACCTGCCCCGCCTAAATGTCAATTGTTAGAAAGCCTCGTAGTGGGTAAATTGATGTTGGCAAAATCTGAAATTGACTCTGTTACAGTAGAAGATAAAAGAATTGAAGCCGAATTGACTTCTCGTATGGAGCAAATGGAGCAACAATTTGGCTCACAAAAAAACATTGTCGAGGCTTACGGAAAAACTATTTCTTCTTTGAAAGATGAACTTCGTTCGGCAATTAAGGAGCAATTAACAACTCGTAAAATGCAAGATAAAATTACGGGGGAAGTAAAAGTTACTCCAAAAGAGGTAAGACGTTTTTATGAAGAAATCCCGAAAGACTCATTGCCATACTTACCGTCGGAAGTAGAAGTTGGTCAAATTGTGAGAATGGCAAAAACAACCAAAGCTCAAAAAGATGAACTCTATAAAAGACTTTTGGACTATAAAAAAAGGATAGAAAATGGTGAAAAATTTGAAGATTTAGCCAAACTTTATTCAGAAGATTTAGGCTCAGGAAAACGTGGCGGCGACCTTGGCTTTGCCAAACGTGGACAAATGGTTGCTCCTTTTGAAGCAGCCGCTTTGAAAATGAAACCCAATCAAATGTCTGACGTTGTTGAGTCTGAATTTGGGTATCACTTAATTAAGTTATTAGAAACTCGTGGTCAAGAGTATCACGCTTTACACATTCTTTTACGTCCTGATTATCAACGACTTGATGTTACTGCACCAACTCGTTTTTTGGATAGTGTTCGGGTTTTGATTCAGAGAGATACTTTGAAATTTGAAAAAGCCGCAAAACAATTTTCGGAGGATAAAGCTACTCAAGATGCAGGTGGAATGTTGACTGACCCACAGTCTCGCTCAATCAAAATGGCTTTGGATGGCACAATGGAATCAGGATTATATTTTACAATTGATACCATGAAAGTTGGAACAGTTTCAGCACCAATGTCATATCGTACTGAAGATGGTCGTTCTGCCATGAGAATTCTTTATTATAAAGCAAAACATCCTCCTCACTTTGCTAATTTAGAAGATGATTTCCAGAGATTATCAAATTATACATTGAACAAAAAGAAAAATACTGCCATTGAAAAGTGGTTTGTCAAAGCTAAAAATGACGTTTTCATTTACATCGTGGATGAATACAAAGAATGCAATGTAATGAAAACTAATGAACGGTAAAGGTTATCTTAAGGTCTAGTTGTTAGTATTTTTGAGATATAAGTAATTTCAGTAGAATTAAATCTTATTTATTTTATTGATAATAAGAGTTTTAGAAAACCAATTAACTAATAACTAATCACCAATCACAAATAACTCTTTACAGAGAATACTTTTGGCAATAATTTTGTTTAGTAATATGAAGTGTCAGGTAGCAATGCCTGACACTTTAATTTTTATATTTGTAAAACATAAAGTTTATCGGCAATCAGCTTTCATACTTTAAAACTATTTTAGATGGTTTTAAAGTAAATGTCTGTTCCCATTGTACGAAACTGACAAAGTAAATCTATTAACTGTGGCATTCGCTTTTCAAAAATCGTTTTTCGCTTACTAAAAAATCCTAAATTAAAAAATATGGCTCAATACCAGTCAGATGTAGAAGCAGTAGATGCTTTGAAAGATTCTTATCAAAAACTCACCGCCGAAATCGGGAAAGTTGTTATCGGACAAGAAGAAACCGTTAGAATGTTGCTCACCGCCATTTTTTGTCAGGGACATTGTTTGTTGGTGGGTGTACCAGGTTTAGCTAAAACCCTCTTGATTCAGACCATTGCAGGTG
>JAAFIU010000189.1 GCA_013298805.1 Cytophagales bacterium
TCCTGTTATAATTCTTTCTTGGGCAAAAGAATTAAGCGAGAAAGTAAGTAGCATTACTGTAAAGAAAATTTGGTGAAAGATTCTTACAATAATCCCTCTAAAAGTGAATTGTAAAATGTTCCTCATAGGTATTTGGTTTTAAATTTGATGCAAAACTACGCATCTCCTTTAACCACACTTTTAGAGGAACATTATTAGAATATAAAGAATGAGGGGCGTTTTCGTGGATTGTGTTAGGTAAATGTTAAGAGAATAAAACGCTGATAAACTAAGATTGTTAATGAGTTAGTTTTCTTCAATAATTTCAAATCCTCGCTACGTTAAAACAAAATCAACCACTAATTTACGACTGAAGTAAACAAACGAAATTAGCACTAAAACCATACAAAATATGGGTAAAATCAAGGACAATTGAGTCAAGTAATTGAGCCACGACGTGTTTTTACTTCCAAAATTCTGATAAATCAAAATAATTACACTCCCTAAATATCCACTAAAATCAGCAAGGTAAAATAGAAAACCAACGTTTGCTTTTTCTTTGAGGGTTGCTAAAAGTCTATCGAATAGCATTCCATTAAAAGGCACATAAGCCATGTAAAGTCCCGTTCCCATAAAAACTGTCCAAAAAAATGGACTGATGAATTGACGTTTAAATAGAACCGTTGAGCCAAAAATTAAAACACAACCCACAAAAATCATCAGGTGATTTAGCCAAAAAGCCGTTTTGTGGTCTTTTACAAAGTATAATAATGCAGTCATTCCACAAATGATAAAGCCAATTATTGTTTCGGTTTTAGAAAAGATGGAAGCATCACTTACGCCCAATTCTTTCCAAATTTCTACACCAAAATTGTCTCTAATATCTCTCAAAATCGTCATAAGTACATAAATCATTATCAAGGCAACTAAGCCAAAGCCATATTTTTGGAGAAAACCCTTACGTTCATAACCATCCATTGGCTTACGAACAGACCTTTCTTTTTCATCCTTTTCGGTTGGTGGTGGTGCAAGTGAAAGGCCGTAAACTGACAATAATAAAAGCGGAAAAAACAGAAGTCCTGTCAAAAAAGGCATCCAATATTCTGAAATGCCTAAATTGATGAAATATTTCCCGATTGATTTTACAATTCCCGAAGAAATGATGAAACTTATCGCTAATCCAGCTCCTAAAATTTCGGTAATTTGACGACCTTCCAAATAACTAAAAACCAAACCGTACACCATTCCCAAACATAGTCCGTTGAAATACATAAAAACAAAGTTGTACGGCGGCGGAATAAGTCCAAAAGCCAACAAGCAAATTCCGGCAAAAGCAATCATTGTCAAAATATATTTGGCTCTTTGAGCAGGCAAAACCTCCGATACAATTTTTATCCCCAATCCTTTGGCAGTTGCGTAACCCAAAACCTGAGCAATAACCAACACAATTTTATAGTCAATTGCCCATAATTCAACCTCTTGAAAGCTTCCTGCGGTGAATGGTTTGCGGAAAGCATACATACTGAAATACGTACTGAAAGCCGCTAAACCTAAGAAAATAGTTAAAAAAGATTGAGATTTTGACTCAATGAAATGTTTTAATTTGTTCATTACAAAGAATTTTTCATCGCAACATTACAAATATTTAATCCCGAAAATCAGGACTTTACAAAGCCTTAACTGTTATTTAATATATGATTAAAATACGTCCATTACCTTTGAAGAAATTAAATTAAACAAAATGTTATCAATCGAATTAGTCACTTTTGACATGGCTGGAACTACCGTTCAAGACCGCCATGAAGTTGAAATGTGTTTTATTGAGGCAGCTTCGCACACTGGTTTGGCAGTTTCAGCAGAGCGTGTACTTGCTTTGCAGGGTTATTCCAAAAGATACGTTTTTGAATTACTTTGGACTGAAGTTTTAGGAGAAAATCACGCTGACTTACAAGAGTTTGTGGATGTTTCTTATAGTAAATTTTGTGAAATATTAGAAAATCATTACCTCCAAAGTGAAATTTACCCAACAGAAGGATGTTTAGATATTTTCGGGTATTTGAAAGACAAAAATATCAAAATTGCCCTCACAACAGGCTTTTACAGAAAAGTAACCGATATTATTTTGGGCAAATTAGGCTGGCTCGAAGGACTTGATAAGAATTATATTGGCAACAAAAATACTGTTATTCAGCTTTCAGTTGCGTCTGACGAAGTAATCAAAGGTCGCCCAGAACCATACATGATTCAGCACGCTATGAAAACCTTGAAAGTTCATGATAGTTTCAGAGTTTTGAATATTGGCGACACACCATCCGATTTAAAGTCAGGTATCAGGGCAGGTTGTCGTATGTCCTTAGCCGTTACTAACGGCACTCATACTCGCCCGCAATTAAGTGTCCACCGAAATGATGGCTTATTGAGTAAAGTTTCTGACCTAAAAGCGATTATCGAAAAGATTGAGCATGAAAATGTGATAAAAGAAAATTTTGATGCCGATTTGAAGAAATTTAAAGCCATGATTTAGTAATCTCCACTGACAACTTAAACCCAAACAAACCCTAATTGACTATGAAAAAATATGATTTAGTAGTAGTTGGTGCTGGAACATTAGGCACTTTTCATGCTTATCACGCATTGCTTAGCGGAAAAAGTGTTTTACTAATTGAAAAAGATTCTGAACCAATTGAAGCTACCGTAAGAAACTTCGGACAAGTTGTTCCTTCTGGACAAGCTCTTGACACATGGTTTGAGCATGGAAGGAAATCTTTGAATATTTATAAAAACTTTCAGTCTAAACACAATATTTCTGCACGTCAAAACGGCTCATACTATTTTGCATCTGATGACCAAGAAATGGCTCTTTTGGAAGAAATGAGGGCATTATTCAAAATCAAAGATTATGCTTCTACCCTTCTCCCAAAAAAATCTTGTTTTGAAAGATTTCCAAACTTAAACACGGAATATTACAAAGGGGGACTTTTCTTTCCTGACGAAATTTCGGTTGAACCAAGAACGATGGTTCACCAAGTTAGAGAAATGTTAATAAAACATTTTGGATTACATTTCATGAATAATACCGTTGTAAATGGTTGTGATATAAAGAACGGAATTTGCGAAGTTTCGACAGCAGGAAATGAAATAATTTATGCAGAAAAAGTAGCTATTTGTAGTGGGCACGAATTTAAAATTCTATATCCTGAGATTTTCAAGAAAAGTAATATGAAAATTTGCAAATTAAATATGATGCAAACTTTTCCATTACCAGAAATTAAATTGAGTGGCAACATTTTGTCTGGTCTTTCAATCCGACGATACGATAGCTTTAAGTCTTGTAATTCATATCCAATACTCCAAACTCCCGACTGGCAAAAACCTTATTCAAAATGGGGTATTCATATTTTATTCAAGCAAGCCATTAATGGTTCAATCATTATTGGAGATTCTCACGAATACGCTGATGCCGATGAAAATGCCAAACTTTCCGTTGGAATTGATATGGAAATTAATGAGTTAATCTTGAAAGAATCGAAACGAATTCTAAATTTACCCAATTGGAAAATACAAAATTATTGGGCAGGTTATTACGCTCAAGCCGCTGATGGAGGTGTTTTTGAGCATTCTATTCAAGATAAGATATTTATTTCAACGGGAATTGGCGGCAAAGGAATGACAACTGGAGCAGGTTATAGTCAACAACGAATTCACGATATTTTCAAATAGTTAAGCGATGCTGGAAATCAGAAATCAGTAATGGGTGATTGATTTTTCTATAATTCTTCAACTCATTACTAATTTCCATTTTCAACTCTACACCTCCCCTATTATTCCTAAAACTGTTGCTTGATAAATTGAAATGGTATCTGCATAATTTTTGTCAATTACGACATCAGCCGATAATCCTCTCAATTGTTTCCAAACGATTTCCAATCCATTTTTGACTAAAAAACTACCTTCTATTTTGATGGTTAACTCAAAATCATCCGCAGTTTTTATACTATCTCTGACTTTTTTAGCCAAATCATTTTGTATATTTTTCTTTTGTTCAGGAATACCATCCGTCAATAAATATAATTCTTCGATGCTCGTAATCGGACTTTCGGGCGAGCTTTTAGCCAATTTTTGAATGGCTTTTTTATCCACTTTCGTTTTTCCGTTGAGTACTTGAGCTTTTAAGGTCGGTGACATTTTATCAAGTCCTTCAGCAAAAACGGCATCTCTTTTAATGGTGGCGGGACTCACATTAAATTCTTCCGCTAATTTTTGGGCTGTATTTTCAATGCCACTTTCGTCCACTCCCTTTCCCATTCGCACTCCCCCCTGCCCTGTTTTCATTCGCTGATATTTAAGTCCCCGAAAATATGAAATTTGTTCTGAAGTCATATTTCTTCGACCAATCTGAAAGTCAATCATGAAGTTCTTAACTTCTTCTATTGATTGAAAACTCATCAAATCTATCTGAAAATCAACATTATTTCTTTTACAAATTTCATAACGGTGATGCCCATCAAATAACACAAATAATGGTTCATTTGGATTTTCAACATTACCGTAAACTATACCTTTAGTTGTATCCCAAACCAAAATAGGAGTTCTACAACCATTCGCAATTATGCTTTCTTCCAACGATTTATATTCATCATCGTTCAAAGCAGGAATAAAACTTTTTAATTCTGGAAGAATGACAAGGTTATTTTTAACATTCTCAGAACTAATCAATTTGTTATTTTTTAGCGTATTGGCAGTATTCACCGCTAACTGTTTCTTAAAATCAATACCTTTCATTTTTCTTATTTATTAACAACTTGTAAATATTGAATGTATTCGTCACAAAAGTCTTTGTAACATTTATATGCTTCAGAATTACTACTTAATGTTCCCAAAGTTGATTGTAATGCTTGTGATTTTTGAAAATCTATCAGATGTCTTATTTCGGTATTAAAAACTCTAAAATCATTACCAATGCTATTTCTCACTGCATCCTTAAAACCATCATGCACCGTATTTTTCTTTACCATTGTAAAAACGATACCATCCAACATCAAATCACGATTGGTATGCGTTTTTACCTCACTAATTCTATTAAGCAGCGAGTTCAGTCCTTTCAATGATGACGATTCTGGCAACATAGTTATCAGGGTTGAATTTGAGGCATTCAAAGCTGACACCGTTAGTTTGCTTAAACTTGGTGGACAATCAATCAAAATATAGTCGTATGCTGCCAAAAGTGGTTCTATTTTGTGTTTTAACCGTACATCACCTCCGACTTTCGATAACAAATCAACTTCAGTTTCTGCCAATGAAATATCAGATGGAGCTAACCATAAATTATTCAAAATTTCTACAACGGGCAAGGCTAAATCCGAAAATAAGCAATCTGCCACTTGCACTTCTGGACTTTCGATTCCTAAGATTTGAGACAAATTTCCTTGTGGGTCAAAATCAATTAATAAAACCTTAAACCCTTTCGAGACTAAAGCTTCTCCCAAACATGCAGTTGTAGTCGTTTTTCCAACTCCGCCTTTATGGTTCACAACCGAAATTACCCTTGCGTGCTGGTACAAAAACTCATTATATCCGTACTTTTTCAAAATTGGTTCGAGTTTTATTAAATCGTCTTCACTCAATTTTCGAGAACCATTTGAGTTAAAAACTAAGTCTAATTTTCGTTTAGGAAGCCCAGCTTCATCGTTTACGCCATTTACGTTCAGGGAAGGATTATGACGAAAGAAATTTGTAATTTTTTCTAATGTAAGATTAGTTTTCATTTATTTTAGATAAATACAGTTTTACTATTGAGTTTGATGTGTGATTACTTATGACAGAAATTCAAAGGGTCACAATGAGCGTTTGAATTTGTTTCTAAAACCAAAGGTTCACAATGACACTTTGATTGACCTAATTTGAGCAAAGTATCACAATGAGCTTTTGAATTTATTTCTAAAACCAAAGGTTCACAATGACACTTTGATTGACCTAATTTGAGCAAAGTATCACAATGAGCTTTTGAATTTGCTTCTAAAACCAAAGGTTCATAATGACACTTTGGTTAAGGTAATTTGAGCAAAGTATCACAATGAGCTTTTGAATTCTTTATATTACCTCCCAGTCGCCACTTCTTTGTTGAATAATTCTAATGTTAAATTTATTCCAAAACCATTCTTGAAAAACTGTTTCTTTTGTCTTATGCTGCATTTCAATTAGTTTTATGCCTACTGAACTATTTAATGATTCCTCATTGACTGAACCATCGCTAAACATGAATAAACTGTTGAAAAGTTTTTCGGAGTAGGTAGCACGTAATTCATCAACTTTTTGATGATAGAGTATTTTGTCACAATTGATGGCTACATTTTGTAAATAAATAACAAACCAGTTGGCAAACTCCCCATTCAAATAAAATGCAATTTGCTTTGCCGAAAACTGTGGTGCTTGTTTCTGGCTTGGTTCAGTTTTAAGTACAGGTTCAGAAACGATAGTGGTAATTTCGGGGTTTTGTAAAGACCACACCACAAAACCCATTGGATTATGAATCTTTTTACCTTCACTTATTTGCTTATTCGTTTTCTTGATTTGTGCCAATACACGTTCAAAACCGTAAGTATTTCTCCATTGCTCCACCACATTTTTAGAAACGCCCTCCCAACGCTGTGAGAGTGTAAGCAGTTGTGAAATTTCAAGGTCATTATCTTCAACGATAGTCGCAGCAACATCTGGCAAGTATAACAAATTTCCAGAATCCTGCTTTTCCCGATTTGGAATTATCCAAAAAACCAAACCAGTCACGGCTCTACCAGATTTCACCTCATCGAAGGTGAATTTAATATCAGTATATTTTTCTAAATCTTCTTGAGCTTTGACGATTACACGTTGTTTAAAATTTCCGTAAAGTGGATATTTATCAATTACGTCTAACATTTCTTTGAGTTCTTGTACTTTTAAAGTCCGTTTTCCAATCGTTTCGTACTGTTTTAATAATTCATAAATGCGAATTGAAAATGAACTTTGAAGTTTAAGAATATTCCGAACATCGTACATCAAAAACTGACTTTGAAGTTGGAGAAGGTAGGGCTTCATGTCGGGGTGAAAAGAAATATCTAAGTATTTTGCCGTTTTTTCCTCAACGAAACTCTTTACACCCGTGGCAATATGGGTAAAGAGTTCCATCTTGCCATCAGGAGTATCCATCAAAACTCTAATTTCACGTCGTCCGAGGCGTTCTGCACCTTGTTTCAAAAACTTATATGAATGTCCATCTTCTTGAAGTTCAAAATCTTGAATAACTTCGTGTAGGTAAATTCGGTATACTTTAAAATCTTCATCATCACGATGAATCTTCATCAGCATTTTAGTAAACACACGCATTTCCCAAATATCGAAACGGTATTTACCTTCAACCAACCTATTAGCTTTTCTGATAAGTTTTACAACTTCAGTATCTTTTTTGAGAGGTTGATTCTTATCTATTTTATCTTTTTTGAGCTTTTTCATGAATAGGAAACTTATAAGAAATAGAATTTGGGATTTTTGTTATAATATGGCTTAAAACTTGGTAAAAATGTTATATTATTTAGGTAAAACTGTTATATCTCTCGGTAAAAATGTTATACTTATAGGTAATTCTGTTATATTTAACGTTGTAATTACTTGAAAATGAAAAGGTTAGAACCTCCGAAAATACATTAAACAAATAATTAAAAAGAGAAAACAACAAACACATTTTAAAAAGGCGAATGAGATGCTGTTTTTTTATTTATTTTTCTTTTTAAAACGATAAAGCAAAACCTAAAGGGCTATTATTAGATAATGACAAAAGTTGACAAATCAATTCCTATTACGAATTATAACAAAATTACCAAAATATTATTTGTGGATTTTTGTTATAGTTTGATAACCCTTTAGATTATTGATTTTGGTAATTTTGTTATAATTAGATTTAAAACAGAAGATTTTTATCGTTATGATTCTTATTTGTATCAAAATTAAGATTATATTTTTAATAAACAAGCTGATTTGATACAATTTTGAATCTTTATGATAGAAGCAAAGTCTCACAATGAGCTTTTGAAACCAATTTTAGCATACAATTGAGATAATATTGCCATGCTAATAACAATTTATGGGGTTAAACCAGCCCGTTTCGTCCGAAATGGGTATATGATAAATTATAGTTATCAGAATTATGTTTAGAAAATCAGATATGTTTATATAACAATTTTACCTAAATTGATGACAGCTTAAATACAAAAAGATAGAAGGGCATAATACAAGACTTTGTAGCCATGATTTTTTTTCAATCACAGTGATAGATAATAAAATAGATGAACGATACAAGTAGATTTTTGGGATTATTCTTTGCTGAAAAAGAACAGCTTTGGGAGGAAGTCCGAAAACTTTTTGATGAAGGGTCTTTTTGGATATACATAACAGATGAACACGCTGTTAATCAGGTTAAGGATGCTTTGGATTTTGATAACCTTGAAAATAAAGGTGAAATATTAAGTTCATCAGAATTCTTTTTGCGTGAGCAAGTTGTGCGAGCCAAACCCGTTATCGAAGCTATCCAAAATAAAGTTTTAAGTTGTCCGAAAGAAAATACAATTATTTTTTGTGAGATGACTTGGGCAGTTCGTTCGCCTTCGGGTGATATATACTTACGAGAATTACACGAAGCTTTTCAAAGTTATTTAGCTTCAAATACCATTACCATCGTATGTCTTTATAACGAATCTATTTTGCTGAATGAGCAATTATTGTTGGGTCTTTTTTCTCATCCCAAAATTTATACTTCTGATGGAATTAAAGATAATCCCTATTTTTTACCATCTGAAATTATCAAGAAGAATCAGTTAAAACCACGATTTAATTATTGGTTGTCGAATA
>JAAFIU010000102.1 GCA_013298805.1 Cytophagales bacterium
CGTCTTTAGAGTTTCCTTTTTTGGTTAAACGTGCATGAAACAAACGTAAATCAAAGGCATCTGCCATGTTTTTATGTTGAGCTTCATTCTGCTCGTTATACCAAACGCAATTTGGGTTGCTACGGAATAATTTATCTAAATCTTTGTATTTGAATGATGCTACGTTTTTATCAAAGCCTGCTGTTGTTTTGTTGGCTGGGATAATAACAGTGATTGATTGAATGTCATAATATAAACGAGAACGTTGCTTATCAAAAATAGCATCTTCACGAATTTCTAACACAGATAATTCTTTCGGGAAATAATATTCACCAGCACTTGAAGAAGGCTTAGGGCCACCAAAACCATCATTGGCAGGAGCTGTTCCATTTGGTGTTTTTGGTTTTGGGTCTCCCCAACCATCATCTGCTACCGCCCCTCCAGCACTTTCTGTACCAAAACCTGCTGCTTTTTCTGCATCAGATAAAGCGTTATCTCCAAAAGAATTTTCCATGACTAAATTTTTCATGAAATCTTCTTTTGAAATTTTAGTTCTTAGAGAGTCATTTCTGTATGGTTGCAAAACGCCACTTTGTACCCATTCAATCAGGTATTTAGTAATTTCATTTCCTTTAGAGAAGAAAGGTTGATTTTGTTTTTCGTTCAAATCCATACGTCTCCACAAACGCTGTTTCCACATGATGTTAGATTCATCAATTGGACGAACAGAATCAGGATTCTTCCCTTTATTGTCTTTTTCTTGGGCAGAAACCCATGAGCAAGCTGTCAACGACAACATCACAACGCTTGCTATTTTACTAAGATTCTTCATAAAATTATGGAATGATAAGTTTTACAATTAGTTGATTTTCAAGTATCTGTAAACCTATTGTTTCATATTTTGAATAACGAAATGATTTTACTTTTAGTATTAAGTATTATGTCCTAAGTACTAAGAATAAAACGCTAAAAAACGTTATGGACTAAACTTAATACATAATACTTCGTACACTATTCTTTTTAATTCAATGGAATATTTTTAACCATGTTGAAAGGAATGGTCTCAATCGTTCCTCTAAAGCTTTTTCTCTGAACACCTTTAATCTCGATGTAATAGCGGTCGCCAGGTTGTGCATTTTGAGCTAAAGAACTAATACTTCCACCTCCTGATAGAGTTACATCTCCGACTTTTTTACTACCTCTTGCTAAAGCAACATATACTTCTGAAACTCTGTAATTAGCATCGTCAGGGTTGGTTGCTTTGAATGATTCTTGTGCAATGGCACGAGCATCAATACTTCTTAAACCTGTTGCACTTGCTCCACGTTTTTCATCTAATTCGCCACCGTTACCAAAAACTCTAACTTCTGGCTTAGGAATTCTTTGGACTCTGAATTTCTCAACTCCTAATAAAATACCACCGTTATTAATATTTAATTCAACAGATGTACCGCTTGGTACAACGGTAATTTTTCCTGCTCCACCACCTGCAATGACATCTCCACCATTAGCCGTAATACTTGGTTGCCACAAAGCACCCAAACCTGGACTTACAATACTTAATTTATTAGCACAACCTAAATACAATGGAGGCAAACTTCCTGCTTCAATATTATAAGTTGGTTTTAATACGAAATATTCTTGGTCGATTGTTCTTGTTTCAGCACCGTTTGGTCCGTTGAAAGAGATAGTTGCGGTATAAGTTTTTCTTGAAAGACCACGACCGTCATATTGACCGCCTTGTGCTTTAAATTTAATTTGTCCTTTTCCATCTTTTACTGGTACAGAAGAACCATTGAAACTCATTCTTGGTGTAATTCCAGAAGAATAAGCCGCAATAAACATTTCAGCTTCATAGTCCATACCTGCAACAACCGTATTTGATTTTGCAGAAACCATTGCCAAAATTTTATCAAATTTGATGTCTTTCAAACCAATTTTTTGAGCCAAAGCACTCAAAATTGTACTTTCATGACGACGAACTTCTGATTGTTTCTGACTCAAAGTTGCCAATGCAGCAGGAACTGGCGTTTCAGCAAAGTTTAATTCTGCGAAATCTTTATTCTTGTTATTAGCATCTTTGGCAACAGCAGGGTCTTCACTGCCAGACATTGCCAATGGTTCAACTTTCAATTTGCTATCGCCAGCGTATTTAGAAATTTTAGCTACATAATCGTCTAACTTAGTTTTTAGACCATAAGCCAAACCGTTTTTCTTTCCACCAATCATCAATTCGTGTACTTTTTCGGTTTCTTTCATTCCTACTAAAGCACCTGTTGCTTTATCGTAGCCACCTGTTTTTTCAACAATTAAAGATTTTAGATTATCTAATTCTCCAACCATTGCATCGGCTAATTTATGAACTTCCTGAGCTTGTGAGATATATTGTGCATCGTTTGCCTTGTTAGCAGATTTTTCTAACAAAGTTTTCATGCCTTCAATTGTTGCAATATTTTTTTGAACGGCTGAATTATTTGCCGTTTCTAAGCTGTTATTTAATAAGACAAATTTCTGTAAGAGTGCATCACTCACTTGCAAGGCAAGTAGGGCGGTTAGCACCAAATACATCATCCCAATCATCTTCTGACGGGGCGTTTCTTTCATTCCTGCCATGATATTATGTGCTTATAGGATTTCGTTTTAGTTTGAGTTTTATTTACAAGTATTAAGTACCAAGTATTATGTATTAAGAAAGTGCTAAACGAAACTTAGGACTTAATACGTTGTACTTAATACTCTTTACCAATTACCCTTTCATTGCCGTTAACATACTTCCGTAAACATTGTTTAATGAAGATAAGTTAGTTGTCAATTTAGATAATTCTTGCTTAAACTGTTGAGTATCCTTGCTTGCATCAGCCATGTTTTCCATAGCAGTGGTCAAGTTGCCATAGAAAGTATTCATTGCTTTTAAGTGCTTATTGGTATCTTGTAATTCTAATTCATAAACGGCATTCAATGCACCCATATTTTGAGTTACTTTCTGGAACTGAACATGGTAGTCTTTCGCATCTTGAGAGGCGTTAGTCATTTCACCTATTGCATTGATTGTAGCACTGTAAGCTTTGTTCATGTCACCCATTGCACCCGATGCTGATTTTACATTTTTAGCATAATCATTTGTTGCGATGGTTGCATCAGTAATATCACCAATTTTAGAAACGGTATCAGTTAATGATTTCATTCCTTTTCCTAAGTTTTCAAAAATATCAGGGGTAACTCTTGCATTAGCTAACATCTCATCCATTTTAGCAGTGATACCAGTACCAGTAGATGGAGCAACGCTTCTCTTTGGTAATTCTCCTGTGAAATCTTTTGATAATTCTGGATAAACTTTCTCCCACTCGTATTGTTTTTCGGGTTTTGCAGCTAAATATAAAACACCAAACAAAATAAAAATTGCGGCTTCTGTAAACATACCGACCATCAACATTTCATTTGCACCGTTCCAGTGTAAAATTTTAAACAAAGCTCCAACGATAACTACTGCGGCACCAAAACTGGCGATAACGTTAATAATTCTTTCCATTGTGATTAATAAGATAAATTTATTTTGAGACTAATACCTGAGTTTTTATTAATGATTGTGTATTATTTGGTCATTGTATTAAAAGCAAGCGAGGGAACTTGTCGTTTTGGTACGATTGGTTTCCCTCGCTTATTTATTTAAGAAATATATCAATTAAAATACTATTTTCAAATTGACCTTTCTTAAAAATTTCATTTTAACTATTTGAATTCTTTACCTGATGAACGACCCAAGTGGTTCATTGCACAACGGAATCCAATATAAGAACGTTTTTTATTTTCGTATTCATACGAGCGTGTACCTGTTTCTAAGTAATACGCTACGTCTTTCCAAGAACCTCCACGAATGACTTTACGTGGTTCATCTTTGTCATCATTCATGGTGTTTAAGTCCCAAGTAATAGCCACTGAATTATCGGCATAAGCATCCAAACACCATTCAGCAACGTTTCCTGCCATATTATACAAACCATAATCATTTGGATTAAATTGATTAGCTGGTGCTGTATAAGCATAACCATCGGCATCGTAATTTCCTCTGTGTGGTTTGAAATTTGCTAATAAACAACCTTTTCCATTGGCTACATAAGGATTACCCCAAGGATATTTAGCGGATGCTTTTCCTCCACGAGCTGCCCACTCCCATTCTGCCTCTGATGGTAAACGGAATCTTGGAGAGATATACATTCCTTCAGAAGTACGGTAGTCGTTATAGGCTTTAGTTCTCCATTCGCAGAAATATCTTGCGGCAATCCAACTAACGCCTACTACTGGATACATATCAAATGCAGGGCTTGAAAAATAATATTCCGTCATTGGGTCGCCGTTATGGTAAGTAAAATCTTTACTCCAAACAGCAGTATCAGGATAATATTCAGCAATGATTTTTTCTTCTCCAATTACCGATATAGAATCTTTCATCATTACATCTGTAAATTGACGATATTCATTATTGGTAATTTCGGTGTCATCCATATAAAATTGAGCAACCGTAACTCTTTTGTTGAAACTCACCGACGACGATGTTACATCTTCATCTGCTTGTCCCATCATATATGAGCCAGAAGGAATCAGTACCATTCCGAGTGGAGTGGTTTGTTTCCAACCTTTACGATTCGTTGCTGCAATTTCACCATTTTGCATACCAACATCCTCTTTTTTAGTACTTCGGCTGTTTTTACTATTTTTGCCTTTCCCCTTAGAGGCTACTTCACCTTTACCTTTGCTACTTCTTCCTTTGCTACTGGCTGTTGATTTGCCCTTGCTCTTGCTTCCGCCAGAGGAGCTACAACTTTCCAAGAACAAGACAGGAATGGCTACCAAAAGTAGTAAAAGTGATTTCCTGAAAATTCCACCGTAATTCATAGTGTTATAAACTTTTTTGAATGATACCTGTAAATAATTTAGGTAGTTATGCTTCAAATATGATTGTGTTTTTTATTACCTACTGAAAATATTCCTTTATTCTGAAAAATAGTTTTGTTTTTATATATGTTAAATTTTCTTAAAAACGTGACTGTATCTACATTTAGTATAAAATCAGAACAACAAAGGTAAATATTTTTTTGTGTTGTCTATTAATGATTTAGTCTTTTTCGTACTAATTGATTTAATGTCTGAATCTTGGAGTACGCACGGGAGTTTTCTTTCCTGCTAAAAGCCGAGGTGCTGGTATGGCATAACTAAGCAAGATTTCGTGCGATAGTGGGGCTTTGGCGGTTGCTCCTACGGTGGTTAAGTCAAGTGAATAACCAATTTTCAATGCGTTATTTTTCAACATTGAAAGCCCAGCAATAATGATGCCAGCATCATTTAAACGGTATGAACCGCCTACCCATAACCTATCTGAATACGTAAAAATTGCCCCTCCTTCCAAGACATTTGTCACAAAATCTGTCTTCCATAACGCCATCGGACTCACTTTAATATTGTCTGTTAAATAATAGTCATAGCTCGCCATTACGTTCAATACTTGCTTGATAATATATTGCCCAGACTTATCAGTGCCAAAACTATAACTCGGCGTATTGACGTGATTGAGACTTGCCCCAATCTGATAATTTGCTGCTTTATAAATTACCCCCACCGAAAAATCCGTTTTGGTCTGATTGATACTGCTTGAAAGTGCATCAACCACGGGGTCGCCTGTATCACGTGGACGAAAACGAGAATCGAAAGATTTAGTATGAAAACCACCTTTTGCCCCAATTGATACCACTCCACCGTTTGATAAGCCAATCTGATATGAATATGACAACAACATATTTTGATAGCCAGCACCTGACGGTGTTTTATCATTTACAAATTGTATGCCGATTCCGCTGTGTAAACCATTTAGTGGCATAGAAGCCGTAAATATTTGTGTCCCCAAAGAACCACTCCCATCGGAAGTAGTCTGATAACCAGACCATTGATTACGATAGTGCAATTGAAATTTTGTAACACCGTCCATCCCTGCTGCGGCTGGATTGATGTATAATGGGTTAAACATATATTGACTCAGTTGTGCATCTTGCTGGGCAAGGCTTACAGAACTCGAGAGAATAAACACACTTAGAAAAATATATAGTAAATTCTTTTGCATAATGATTCTATAAACGTAGGAATAAAGACCTTACAATTCAAAACTAATAAACATTTCTAATATACGCTAAAAAATGATGGTTTGGTTATTTTAAACGCTAATTATAGCGATTTTGTTGTGAGAGATTGAGTTGAGTTTTTACTCTTTTATTTTATAATGGCACAATATACCAATAAGACACCTATCCACAGCTACATAACATGATAGGAATGTGGGAATTGCGTAATAATTGTAAAGAATTGTGTAATACTTATCTAAACTTATTCATCAACCTTTGTGGTGTTAAATTACTTCGAATTGCTTTCATAAATCATTTATAGTTTCGGTCAAACGATAAATTGTATTTGGAAAATATTAGGGTTTTGAAATCATTTTAGAAGACAGTATTAACTAAACTTTTATCTAAAATCTATTATTATGACACACAGAACTTTTACCTCCCTAACGGAATCATTGTCTTTGGTTAAGATTCCGAACTTACGAATAGCTAATCTAATGGCTTTCTTATTTCAACACCTCCTCAAAAACGTTCAATCAGCAGTGCTTATACTTGGCATTATTCTGTTGCCTTCTTTGTTAACGATTATTCCTTTAGAAAAAAGTCTTGGAATAACACTTCAGGCACAAAGCCCTACGGCAGTATATTTGACCGATAAAGGAATCATGTTACCTCGGGTTAGTTTATTATCTACTACCGATATTGTCACGGTTCCATCACCACAGGTTTCGTTCCTTTTGTGGAATACTGCTACCGCTGGAATTCCACCCAATAATATTTCCCCTGGTTTTTATTATTGGAATAGTTTAAAATGGGTTTCGATGGGGCTTGCGCCAACGTTCTCCGAGTTTTATGCACTCATGCCTTCTGATAATACTGCCACCATTGCTGCAGGAACAGCCATTGCTTTTCCTCAAAATGGCCCTACTACTGGAACAATTATTCGTTCAAATGTTACTGATTTCATATTGCCTGACATTGGAACATACTCAGTCAATTGGCAGGTAAGCATCTCAGAAGCGGGACAGTTGGTAATACGAATAAATGGTACTGAAAATGCTTCAACCGTTGTAGGAAGAGCCACAGGAACGAGCCAAATAATGGGAAACGCCATAATTATAACGACACTCCCAAATTCAATATTGAGTATTGCTCATCCAGTTGGTAATACTCCTGCTCTTACACTTACACCTTGGGCTGGTGGCACACACGCTGTGTCTGCAACACTTAACATAACTCGGATTCAATAAATTATAGTTCTAAATTCTCTAAACATACACGTATGAAAACTTATAAACAGGGTAGCAACAACGAGCTACTCATTATTAATCAGCGAACATCGAGGAAGATTTTAATCAATAATGTTGTTCTTTTAAAAGGTGATATTAACTATACAACGTTTTATCTTCAAAGCGGAACGGAAAAAGTTGTTGCTCATACCTTGAAATTCTTTGAAGAATTTTTGGAAACTTACGGCTTCTTACGCATTCATCGTTCTTTTATGGTTAATCCAACTTATATTTCGGAATACAATGCTGAAAAGGAAATCCTCATCATGTCAAATGGGCAAAGTGCCAACATTTCCAGAAGACGAAAACATACCTTGAAGGACTTTGTAAATTGAGTAGAGATGATTATTGGCTATGTTCAATTTATTATTTTTTGATATTGCCAGATAAAGTTGGAAGTATATCGAATACTATATTTTCTAATTATCTCTAAAACAAAAATGCCATTTAGAAAAAAAACTAAATGGCATTTTTGTTTTAAAATAAACTCCTATTTTTTTCCTAAAGCATTTATCCAAGCCGCTATTTTCTTAATATCACCCTTGGGTACGTGTGCCATTGGAGCCATTGGCGTAGCAAAATCCGACCAATTCTCTGGTTTAGGTTCAATGATTAAGGCTTCAATTTGTTCATTGGTATATTTGCGTTTCGCAACGTCTTTATACGAAGGGCCAACAGCACGTTCATTTACTTTATGACAAGCCAAACAAGTATGTTTTGTCAATAGCTTTGTCGCTTCTGCATCTGAAATGATAGATTCTTTCACTGCGGCAGACGTTACAGCCGTAGTTTTTGAAGTACCTTTGCCTTTTGCAGCAGCCGCTACTCCCGCAGTGGTTGGCATGGCTTCTTTCATCTGATTATCGGGCGTATTGGCTTTTGCCCCTGCGTCGATACGCTCATGTTCTGCACGAGTTTTTGGCGTAACTAAAGCAATATTTGCCTTTTCACCAGTTGGGATATTATTTAAAGTATAATATGCTGAACCGTGCAATAAGGCTAAATTCTCTTTTGCCGAACGAATACCTTCGGGTTTAATGTCATGTACATAGCCTTCACGTAATCCATCAACTACGATTCTTACTTTCAGACCATCTTCCGATGCCTTCGCTCCTCTTACTGCATTATCTTTACGATTCACAATTGGACTTCCGTAAACGGGGTGATACTTATAAACGTAGCTTGAAACGTCATAATTATTAACATCTTCGGCTGTTTTTTTATCAACAGGCATGGTAAACTCAATCTCAAAACCATCTGGCATGGCTCTTACGGCTTTCATTTCAAAAGGTGTCTTTCCTGCGTAAACTAAGCGTTCTAAACCAAAATCTTCTTTACCAACTGAACCCCAACCACGATTTGTTCCTCCTACGTACATGGCATTATCGCTTCCCCAAGCCATACGCAATACACCCGAACGAAAACCACTTTTGAAATCAAAAGATGCTCCTTGATATTTTCCGTTTACTTTTTCCAAGAATACACGAGCAATTTTTGACATTCCTTGGTCACCCACAAAAACTTGTCCTGCAAAAGGGCCAAAATTACCTTTGGTATCATCCATAATGATTTCTGAAGTTGAAACTCCTAATACTCCATGTGGTAACCAAACCGCAGGAGATTTAATACCCATGTTTGGATAAGTCGTTTTCCCCATTTCGTAAATCGTTGTCATCGGTTCATCCTTGATATATTCGGGTTTTACTTTCGGGTCATCACGTGGGTCAATTTTGGAGAAAATCATTTCTTTACGCATTTTCACAGGAGAGTCTGGACGGTCTGCCCAAGCTAAAGAAGCGGGATGTCCCATAAAATCACCTTTTTCAACGTGTGAAATAAATCCAGAGCCCATCCAGTCGCCTTGATTATCACCGTAGAAAAACTCTCCGTCAATCATCCCAATTCCACAAGGCGACCGCATTCCTGCTGCAAAGGGAGTTAATTTCCCATCTTCCGAAATTTTCATTGTCCATCCTCTAAATGGCACAAAAGATTTCCCTGCCCACCAATCGGAATTACCAAAACCCACGTTGCCAGTTACATAAAAAGAGCCATCTACTCCAATTTTAGGGCCAAAAGAATATTCGTGATAATGTCCAGAAATGGGTAAGGCACAAACCGTTTCGTAACGTTCAGCTCTTCCATCTCCATTTTT
Source organism: Cytophagales bacterium (assembly GCA_013298805.1). Classification (GTDB taxonomy): domain Bacteria; phylum Bacteroidota; class Bacteroidia; order Cytophagales; family Spirosomataceae; genus Arcicella. Next base: position 9,534 of record JAAFIU010000102.1, read on the forward strand.
ATCAACCAATTTTGTCAATTCCCCTCTTTGAGCCACATAAATATTTCCGTCTTTGATGGCAAGTCCTAAAATTTCGTGTAAACCCGAAGCGAATTTGCTAAAAGTTGGCATTCCAGAAGTGATATTTTGTATGATAAAAACATCACCTCTACGAGTAGAAACAGCCATATCGCCATTGGGCATTTTAGCAATTCCACCCACTTCCAAAACAATACCTTCTGGAATAGGAATTTTTACGATTTTATAATAATCGTTTTCAGTAGGTTCGCTCTGTGCGAAAACTCCTACTGAAAAGCACATCAGCGTGCAAGTATATATGAATGATTTTAGTTTCATTTTATTATAATCCAATACTTCGGTATCAGACATCAAGTATTTTAAAATTTAAACGCTTATCAATAACGATGTAAAGGCATCGGATAAAGCTATTTACCACATAATTGCATACTCTACCTTTTCCTTCACAGGAATCAAAAGCACCGTATTTTCTCCCACTTTTTCGATAGTTGCCAAGGTTCCTGCTGGAACTTTGATGTAATAACTTTTTCCATCAACTTCATAAATTTCATCGGTCAACTTACTAATGCTTGAACCAACTGCCACACGAAGCATTGCAGATTTATTTGGGTCAATATTTTTTACATTTAACGAACGAGTCAGGTATTTTCCATCAGTAATTCTGATTTGGTCTTCTATTTCAGAACCAAATATTTGGTAACGGAAAGTCGGTAAATTATTGGCATCTAAATCATAGCCTAATGCACGATAATTAGCATTTTCGGTCGGAGTTTCGGTAAGTGTTCCTTTTGAATCTGTTGCAACTAAAAGTGGCGAATTTGTCAATGCCAAAACTGCTCCACGAGGACGAGACGAACCATCTCCACGGTTATCCCACATGGGCGAAGTATCTAAGAAATCTCCTTTCCAAATTTGGGCAATTGCTCCATTCGAGAGGTTATAGGTATAATGAAGTCTATCCTGATGCCCAACATTCACAGCGTGAGTAATACGTTTTTGCTTTTTTCCATTTTTTACAACATCTGAAAATGAGCGTAAAATAGTTGGTTCGTTGGCTTCTAAATAAATGGGGTCGTTGGGAGAACCAGCCAATAATGAGCCTAATGACTGATATTGCACACTTCTAAAATTTGGGCCTTGCACAGCCATTCCTAAAACTGGGGACATCCAGTCATCTGTTTTATAAATCGTAATTTCAACGGGAACATCGCCCGCTGGCAAATCCATTTCAGCAGTACGCTTATCATTAGTAAATGTCCAAGCGTTTGGAAGTAGTTCTTTTCCGCTAACTTTTACATAATATTTCCCTGCAATCTGAAATGAGAATTGGTGTTTTCCCGCTACTGGAACATTCAATATTCCTGTAAAAATTTCAGCAAAATCATTTTCTTGCTTACTTACATCCCAAGTCAATTTGTCGATTGTACCAGTTGCATCAGGCTTTTTGCTTAAAAAATCGGCAGGTTCTTTAAATTTTCCGTAGAAAACTTTATAGTTAATATTAGAAAAATCGGCAGGTTTACCATTCAAATTAGAAACTACAAAATTTCTAAAAGCAACTGCTCCGTGGTCTCCTTGAATCATGAAAGGACCAATTGGAGCTTCTGTTTCGGAGATTGGGCCACCCGTTGGACCTGTCAATTCTATATTTTCTTGAATGGTAATGCCATTCATTTTGATTAATAAAACTTTAGCATTGGCTACCTTTTTTCCAGCGGCATCAAAACGTGGAGCTTGGAAAGAAATATCCAAATGTTGCCACAAACCAGGAGCTAAACAAGCATTTAGACGTGGAGCGTGACCTTCCCAAAGAATTTCTTTACCATTTTCATAACGACGACGTTTATAAATTCCTCCGCAGTCGCCAGTAGCAGGATTTTTAACACCCCAACTATCTAACAATTGGATTTCGTAACGTCCCATTAAATAAAAACCTGAGTTAGAATGAGCTGCCATCATAAAATCGAAGGAAACATCTACATCACCATATTCTGCAATTGATTGTAAATTTGAGCGATTTTTAGGGTCTGGTAAATTAGCAAGCACCCCTTTTCCTGATGTAAGCGTTATCAGTTCGTGATGGTAAATATTGGCAGTTACATCACCAGCAATTTGCCAGTTTGTTTTATCGCTGGGTTTCCAAAATGACATATCGTCTAAAGGAACTTTTTGTTGGGCATTCGTCAGTAAAGGGCTGAAAATAACCATGCACAGAATCAAATATTTCATTAGGAGGGTTTTTAAAATTTGAGTTATTGTTTTGGGTAACAAATCGGATTAAGATTATTTAATTGTGTATTTACAAATTTACAAAAACCTCTTAACTATACACCCCCATTTTTGTATCCATATTTTGTATAATTGTTTCATAATTTCTTTTTCCAATAAAAAATCAGTAATTTATTTCCGTTCAAATAAAATGTAAGATACACAATGAGAAATAAACCATTTATCGCTCCTAATGCTTCAGTGATGGGAAATGTCAGTTTTGGAGAAGATGTTTCTGTTTGGTATGGGGCAGTTATTCGTGCGGATGTAGAAGCCATCGTCATCGGCGACCGTTCTAATATTCAAGATACCGCAGTGCTTCACGCCGACTTAGGTGACCCAACCATTATTGGCAAGGATGTAACCGTTGGTCACGGAGCAATTGTACACGGAGCAATCGTTGGTGACGGTTCATTAATCGGAATGCGAGCAACGGTTTTGAACCGAGCAAAAATCGGAAAAAATTGTATTATTGGGGCTTGTGCTTTGGTGACAGAAGGAATGATAATTCCTGATAATTCATTGGTGCTTGGTATTCCTGCAAAAGTGATTAAGCAAATTTCGGAACAGCAAGCAGAACATCTTCCTTTGGGAGCATTACACTACGTAGAAATGGCTAAAAGGCATGAAAACGGAGAGTTTGAGTTGATAAGTTAGTTGTTAGGATTTAGGGCTTAGGTGTTGTTCCAGAATTAAAACTTAAGCCCTAATAAAAAGGGTTTCAAAATCAATATTTTGAAACCCTTTTTATTTTTTATATTAAGTACACTGTTTAATAATTTTTCTGAATAATTTTCACCCTAAAATGTTTGATTGGGGGACTTCCCGAAAGTTTTTTCCACTTTCGGGAAGTTGAAAAAACTTATTAAACAGTGCATTAAGTTTTAGCTCAGTTTAGAATTTCGATTATTCTATGATTAAATGCCTAAAAACTAAATCCTAACACCTAATTACTTCACATCAAAACTTCCATCTCCGATTTTAAATCCTTCTGAGAAAAGTTCGATTTTATAATGACCTTCACGGTATTGAATGGCTGAACCACGTCCATAAATTATTTCTACACCTTGTCCATTATTTTGGAACTGAATATCTTTTTTGGCTGTATAAGTTGTTTCTTTTCCGAACAAATCAAAATTACCCGAACCCACTCCAGAATCATACAAAACAGAACCATCGGGATCATATACACGCATATAAATGGTTTTGGTATCTTGCTTGGCAATTGGGTTTGGTTGTAACTGGAAAATAACTTTAATTTTATCTACTTTAGAAGCACGATAAACGCCTCCGTCACGCTCTTTATTTTTATCCGAAATTGCAATAGCTTGAACAAACTGAGCTTGTAAAGCCGATGCACGAGTTACTTTTGCGGTCAGTTCTCGGTTACGGCGATAATAATTATCTACCGAATCCGTTAAATTTTGTTTAGCTGTTTGTAATCCAACATTTTCAGTTGAAAGAGTACTATTCTGAGAAAATAAGTCTTTATTTTTAGCAACCAACTCCCCATTTTCACGTTTTAGTTGTATCAATTCAGCATCTTTTGCCGCTAAAAGTGCTACAAAATCAGTAATTTTAACATCATATTGCTTTTTAGAGAAAGCATTTACTTGCTTCAATTGAACTTTATCTGCCTCCAACTGTCTTTTTGCCGCTTCCAAAGACTCAACATTTCCACCTAATACTTTAATTTGGGCAATTTTTGCATCTAATTGCGAACTAATTGAGTCTAATCTAACCCTTGCAGAAGCTAATTCTTCAACTTTTTGATTGATTACTTGTACTTGGTTTTTATTAGCACTTTTAGCGTCAAATAATAAATAACCAAGAATTCCTGAAACGACAACCAGAATTCCCACTAATGCTTTCCAAATGCCGTTACTTTGCGATGATTCTTCCATAAATTTATTTCGAATTTTGGGTTAACGATGAGTCTCTAAAGTTATTTTTTTGAGTTTTAGAGTACCGAATTTAGTAATTATCAACGGATAACAGAAATTTTCGAGATAAATTTATGAAAGGTAAACTGTTAAGTCGTTAGCTTTGTTGAAGATAATAATCTCAAATAACGAACATCGAACATCAAATAACTATTATAAAAGATGCCCCAATATGACTTTTTAGTGATTGGCTCTGGAATTGCAGGGCTTTCGTACACCGCCAAAATCGCTACTTATTTTGAAGAGAAAGGTAAGGATGTAAAAATTGCCATTATCACCAAAACTGTTGCGGAAGAGAGCAATACAAAATACGCTCAGGGTGGCATTGCTACGGTTTGGAAAGATGACGATTCCTTTGAAAAACACATTGAAGATACGATGGTGGCTGGCGATTTTTTGTCTGACCGCAGAGCAGTTGAAATCGTTGTAACAGAAGC